>RCNQ01000045.1 GCA_003731675.1 Bacteroidetes/Chlorobi group bacterium ChocPot_Mid | reverse complement strand
AAATAAGGTTTTAAAGGGATTTATATTTTATTTTATGCTGATTATATTTTTTAATATACTATTAGCTGAAGATAAGAAGTGAAAGATATGCCGAGAAGAAATCCTGATATGAACAAGACCGGGAAAACTGAAGAACGAAAAGAAAAAATTCGGGTTGTGATTGAAAAAAGGCAACCATCTTTGACTGTTGTTGCTGAAAATATTACTGACCCTCACAATTTGTCTGCAATGCTTCGTTCATGTGATGCAGTTGGTGTTTTAGAAGTTTGCCTGATTTATGACTGTTCACAACCTTTTCCAAAACTTGGAGAGAAAAGCTCAGCAAGTGCAAAAAAATGGGTAAAAGTCAGGAAATTCCGTTCTGTTATTGAATGTTATAAGCATCTCAGGGAAAGTGGCAAACTGATTTATACAACACATTTGGGAATTGAATCTAAGTCATTGTATGAGTTAGATTTAACAAGAGAAATTGCTTTGGTATTCGGGAATGAACATTCTGGTATATCTGATGAAGCGGCTGAACTTTCGGACGGTAATTTCATTATCCCACAGGTTGGAATGATTAAGAGTCTGAATATATCGGTCGCTTGTGCAGTAAGCTTATATGAAGCTTTCAGACAAAGGCAATTAGCTGGTATGTATAAATTTCCGCAAATGGACGAAAAAGAATTTCAGGAAAATTTCGATTATTTTCTCAAAAAATAAATTTGTGTCATTTTTGCATCCTTTTTTGTGTTTTTGTGTTATTATTATAAATATATTGAGTAAAAAAGTAAAAAGCTTAAGGAAAAGCTTATGAAATTTTGAGTTATTGATGAATAATTTGACAGGATATAGTGATGAAGAGCTTGTAGCTTTACTCAACGAAGATAAGAGTATTGCTGAAAGAGCTTTTCAGGAGTTGTATAACCGTTATTCATCAATGGTACATGCTTATTGCATGAGGGTATTGAATGACCAGGGACTGGCAGAGGATTTTTTTCAGGAAACTTTTATTAAGTTTTTTCAACATGTTAAATCTAATCATCAATCTTCTAATGTACCGGGTTTTTTGATAACCATAGCAAGAAATTTACTCTTGAATTACAAAAGAGACAAAAGGACTTTGGTTTCACTTGACGGCATAGATGTAAGAACCGAGAAGAATCAGAATTATGAGAACAGGGAATTGCTCGAATTGATTACTTATGCTATGGATTTACTTGATTTTGAATACCGTGAAGCTTTTGTCCTTAGGGAATACGATGGTTTGCCTTACAATGAAATAGCGGAAATTACAGGTACAACCTTAACGAATGCCAAATCAAGGGTTTTCAGGGCAAAACAGAAGATTAAGGAAATTTTGCAACCTTATCTGCAGGAATTTATTTAGAAAATTATTATTAAAATGGTGATAAAATGGAATATTCAGAATTAATACACGAGCTTACAGACGGGACAATAGAACCTGTAAGAGAACCGGAATTGTTTAATGCTTTGGCTTCAAATGAGGAACTGAGAGCAGAGTTCAGACAACAACTTGCAATGAAGTCAGCTATCAGGACTGATGCTAAAGCTTTCACGCCAGCGGCTCAATCAACTTTGAATATATTTTCTTCATTGGGGTTTGTTCCACCGCCAGTTGCTACCAATTCTGGAGCTGGCTCAGCGGCGAATGCTATTGTAAAAAGTTCAGGATTCTTTTCGAAGTTTGGTGCGGCAATGATAACCGGAGCAGTAGCAGTTTTAACGACCGGTATAATAGCATACTGGTTGTTTAACTCTGAATTATCGGGATTAAAAAATGAAAATCACAATTTAACACTTGCCCTTCAAAAAGAGACAAACAGAAATACAATCCCCATCGTTAAAAACATGGTGCAGGACAATGTCGGTAATTCAAAAGATACACCTGAGAAAGTAAAAATAAAATATATTTATATTAAACAGCCAACCGAAAATAATCAGCTGACAGAGACAAAAAAGAATGATAATCTGGAAACAGATAAAAGAGATGAAACTCAATCCGAAACTCAAACTGCAGTCAATAATTCACAATCGGAAAATACGCTTTACAAATTATTTGATAAGGTGAATTTCGGATTTCCAGATTATAATTTGAGTATGATGAATGGCTTATTGCCAATGAATAAAATTGCCAATAATAACGAATTTGATGAAAGTTATCCGATAGATATTAGGACAGATTTGAGACTTTCGCTTGAGATATTGAATATGCAAAACTGGTTTGATATAGCTCCCACGATCACACCTAAAGAATACAATAAATTCAACAATACTTCAGTTACATTGTTTTATTCGTTGTTTGATGATTTTCAGGTAGGAGTTGATTACAGACGAGAAACGTTTTTCCAGAGATTTGAAGGTAAAGATGATAAAGGTCTGTTGAATCGTTACGAACAACAACCTAATTTCCAGAGTGCAGGTTTGGTGCTAAGGTATGCAAATAAGGATTTCAATCTTTGGGGTGTATATCCATTTGCTCAGGTTTATACTGGTGGAACAAACGTTGGTTTAATTCTAAGGGGTGGATTAGGTTTAAGATACTCATTAATGGATTATTTGTCATTTGTGTTGGGTGCGAATGCATCGAGCTTAACTTATAACTATGGTGGAGTATCATGGCGGTCTAACAGATACGATTTGATTTATGGATTATCATTTGAGTTTTAAGATGAAAAAAATTATTTTGATTTCAGCTTTGGCAGTGGCATTTATTTTAACTTCTTGCTATGAAAGCCCTTTGGGTATCGAGAAGAATGTCATTATTATTCCATTGGATTCTAATCCGAAACCGGATATCAGAACAAAATTCAGAGCTGATACTGTAATTTGCGAGTTTGTAGAGAAAATCAAATTAAATAATTCAAATGATACATTAAACGTAAGATGGACACCTTTGCTTCTTGATGCAAATGCAATTATTGATACTTTAGGCGGTTTAAAATTGATTAATTTCTTTATAAATGCTCAAAGGGCACCAGACAGTATAGCTGAGTACAGAAAAGAGCATGTTCTGGGGATTAATTTGAATCTGGATTCATTCCTTGTAGAAAATAAATTCTTTTCTGAGAGTAATAACAATTATTATCATTCAAGGTTAGCATTACAAATGTTACCATCACGAAAAATTGAATATATTTTTGGGAATTATTTATTTATTTTGACATTCAGGGCTCCTGTTTATGAGAATAAAAAATTAATTCTGAGAGGTAGATTTACAATTGATGTACCGAATGCAGGTTCTCAACTGAAGTATAAATACATTTTTGTCGGTGAGTTTGCAATTCATTTTAAATTAGAATAATCTTCTGTTGAAATTTAAAATCAGTCATCAAAAAATTAATTTACAATATTCTTCTGCATTCATATTCTTATTGTTAAGATTATGAATAAGAAAATTATTAAATATAGTGTTGCATTGCTACCAGTTTTAATAATGGTATTGTTAGCTATTTTAGGGACAAATTCACAGGAGAAGAAATTGAATCAAGATAAGTCATTATTCAATACATTAACACCTGAGGAGGAAAGGGTAATTATTTATAAAGGGACCGAAGCACCATTCACAGGAAAATTTTATAATTATCAGGAAAAGGGCGTATATGTTTGCAAAAGATGTAATAGTCCGTTATATAAATCAGATGATAAGTTTGATTCAGGTTGCGGATGGCCCAGCTTTGACGATGAAATACCCGGTGCTGTGAGAAGGCAGTTGGATGCTGACGGACACAGGACAGAGATTCTCTGTAATAACTGTGGAGCACATTTGGGTCATGTGTTTTATGGAGAAGGTTTTACTGATAAGAATACAAGACATTGTGTAAATTCGATTTCGTTAAATTTTATTAAAGAGGAAAAGCAGATGAATAAAAAGGCATATTTTGCAGGGGGATGTTTTTGGGGAGTCGAATATCAGTTTAAAAAGGTGAAGGGTGTAGTTTCGCTGAATGTGGGGTATATGGGAGGACATATTGAAAAACCGACTTATGAGCAGGTTTGCACAGGTAGGACAGGGCATTTGGAGACGATGGAAGTCGTTTATAATCCAGCTGAAGTTGATTATGAAACTCTTGCAAAGTTATTTTTTGAAATTCATGACCCTACACAAGCGAATGGACAGGGACCAGACATTGGTGAACAATATCAATCGGCAGTGTTTTATACAGATGAGGAACAAAAGCAAACTACAGAAAAGTTAATTCAGATTTTAAAGGAAAAGGGTTACAAGGTTGTGACTCAGGTTAGGCAGGCAAAAGAATTTTGGATAGCTGAAGATTATCATCAGGATTATTATAGCAAGACAGGCAAAAAACCCTATTGTCATTTTTATACAAAGCGGTTTTAAAAAAATTCCGTTAAAATATTTTTCAAAGGAATTTTTTTAAAAAACGAAAACAATGGGCTATATAACTATATTACAATATATTTGATGAGTAGATAATATCGCAAACATCGCATATTTCCCAAGCAATGGAATGAATTTGTAATTTCCCGCAGCTATTGAAATTGAAATATTCTCATTGTTGTTAAAAATGCTTAATTCATTTGATGATATTGTATATGAACCAGTATCTGGAACATATTTATTAATTATTTTACCATCTGAAGTAATTAAAATTTTAACAGTATCAACAGGATTAATTGATGTTGTCCAAGTAATGGTTAGATTAGTAGATTTGCTAATACTTGCTCCATTGAGTGGGCTTAAAATATTTACTTCATGATCAGGTGCACTAATTGTTTGTGAAAAACTTGGATAGTTTAATGAACCAAAAATATTCCATGTATAATTACCACCATTGAATAATAAGTCTTCGTATGGTTGACATCCGTAAGCATACATTGAATCCGGATTTTGTTGCCCCGTAGGTGCAGAATAACGGCGAATAGTATCTCCGTTTAAAGTGATTATTCCGGCATCAACAGAAAAATTTCCAGCATTATAAAAAGCCGCATCACATCCAGTTGTAGTTATTACAGAGTTAAGATGCAAATTAAATGCTTTTGATTTGTAAATTAATAATGTTGCAGCTATCTCTAAATCTTGCGGTACAAAATTGTGAGGATCAGTGACATTTTTATTTGAATTTTTGGAAATATCACTAACGTCATTGCAACCGGAAAGAATTAATGAAATAAAGATGCAAAAAAGCATCATTGACTTTAATAGTTTTTCCATGATTTTATCCTTCTATTGTTTAAAAATATTAATTGCATGTACAAAACATATAAACTTCAACTACTCTTGTTTTATTACAAGGCACAGCTGGTATCGTTATTTTACCTGATGTGCAATTATAATGATAACTATGTGTACCATCTAAATCAATACAATCACCTTCTTGAGTGATTTCAAAAGAGCCTCCTGATGTCCAGCCTGCTCCTGTTTCCTCAATTGAAAAAGGAATATTGTAATATTTATGATTATACCAACCAGAACCCATTCCATCTCCATTATGATATTCTGTATTAAAGTCGCCAGTTATACAATTTGCCGTAGGCTCTGGGCACCAGTCAGTCTGATAACCAACTATTTTAAATATAACTTTTGTATCGCTACATTCTCCATTACATGACCAATATAATAACGATAAAAGTATAATTTAAAAAAATATTGTAAAAATTCTCTTATACGTCATATAACTCCCAACAAATATTTAACAAAATTTAAATAATTTATTTTAAATTGAATTATGTATTCAAATATAAGATGGAGTTGTTTTAACAAATTATTATAAGACTATCAATAATTCAGAAAAATAACACTCCACTACTTTTTTGCATTACAAAATTACCCCCCCCCCGAATAAACAAATTAAATTTTATTAATTTAATAAAACGGAAATTTAAATTTTTCTGGGAAGGTTAATAAAAATATTTGAAGGAAAAGGGTTACAAGGTTGTGACTCAGGTTAGGCAGGCAAAAGAATTTTTGATAGCTGAAGATTATCATCAGGATTATTATAGCAAGACAGGCAAAAAACCCTATTGTCATTTTTATACAAAGCGGTTTTAAATGGAAGAAACTGTTATTGATTAAATAATAAAAGGAGCTTAAAGCTCCTTTTATTGCTTTGAAAAAAATGCATCAAATATTTTAAGAAATATTAAAACTATGAAAAGAAATAATATTCAATTTGATTTTATTTGCTTTTAGCCGGATTGACTTTCAGATTTCTACCTTGAAATTCTTTTTCATTGAGGGAATTAATTGCTTCTTGTCCACCAGCATCATCCATTTCGATAAATCCAAAGCCTTTTTTTCTGCCAGTAACTTTATCTTTGATTAGTTTAATGCTTTCGACAGTTCCGAATTGTTCAAAAAGTGCTCTTACCTCTGATTCCTCAGCTTTAAATGGTAAATTCCCGATATAAATATTCATAATAAATCCTTATAAAAAATAATAAAAAATTGTATATAAACAAATAATTAGCTCTATCATGTCTTATGAGAATGAATGCGTTGTGCAGTGAGCAGTAATAACCTCATATATATTTTCAGTAAAAAAATCATCAATAATATCAAAAATAACTCTTTATTTCTGAAATAAAAAAATTAATTTTGTTGTATGGAAAAAAATAATAATAAATATTTTGGTTTTGTAACTGCTGTTTTTGTTGTAATTATATTCATTTTTAATTTCTATCATCTGAATCAGCAGGGGACTTATGAGAATATTTTTCGGCAAATTGCAGTTAATGTGATTGACGGGAAAGGTTATACCTGTGATGCTTTGGGAGGGATTCCTTTGCTTTATCCACTCTGGGGGTACACAGGATTAGTACTTCTTGATGTGTTGTTTGACTTCAATAATGCACTCGTGCTGATTGTTCAATACATTCTCTGTATTGTTGTGATTAATCTGTTCTACAAAACATATAAGATAAATCCAAAATACAGGCATCTTCTCTATTTCTTACCTTTTATTGCCCTTATGTCTGTTAAGTGGCCTGATGCTATTGTCGGAGCTTTGCTTTTTGTCTATGGCTATTTTATTATACAGTCTTTGAGAGAAAATGGGAAAAATGGACAGACATCCTTCGACAAGCTCAGGATGACTGAAGGAAACAAGCTCAGGATGACTGAAGAAAACAAGCTCAGGATGACTGAAGAAAACAAGCTCAGGATGACTGAAGAAAACAAGCTCAGGAATTCAGAGAAGAAAGGCAAATGGAAATATATGTTATTTACTGGCATTGTGCTTGGAATAATATTGAATTTTCGTACCGAATATCTTCTTATGCCACTGGTTTTTCTTGTTTTCATATTCTTCCCGCAGATGAAAGGAAAACGCAGACAATTATTCTTAACTACTGTAATAAGTTGGTTGATAGCTATTGTTTTGCTCCTACCATGGGCATTCAGGGCAAAAAGCATTAGTGGCGATTTAAGTTTTACTGCAACAAATAGTGGAGCTGTGATGTATTTATCTATGGGGCAGCTTCCAAATAATAAATGGGGGATTTCTCCTTATGACAAAACAGTCTATGATATAGCTGATTCTCTGGGGTTTCAAAGCCCTTATTCATATCAAGCTAATACATTTTTCAGTAACAAAGCTTCGGAATTAATTATAACGGAACCATTCGAATTTGGTAAAAAAATCGGTTATAATTTCTTTTCGATATGGAAAGGTGGTGTTTATACGGGTGAATATGCCAATTACTTTATCAGCCAGAACAGAAGATATGAAATTGATGATTTGATAAATAGTACTAAAGGCATTTTTAATAAGTTGAAAATTTTGTTCAATTTGAATTTACATGAAAGCATTCCGGTGATAATTGAAAAATTTCTGCAGGGTGTTTTTATACCGATAGTATTTTTATTATTAGTTTTGTTTGTTCTGAGCTATTACAAGCAAAAAGATGATTATATGAATATTGTTTTCCTTGTAGGTGCCGCTATCATTTTGTATAAAGTAGCTACTGTATGCCTTGTGCAATATGAATACAGGCATATTAATTCGATTTATATGTTTTTGCTTGGGACGGGAATGACTACCTTTACGTCAAAAATAAGGAGCAAAGAATAATAAATTAATATAAACAAAACTTTTCTGTTATCGTCAATTGTAGATTGTATAATTATTATTAGAGAAATTGAAAATTATGACATCAAATGAAATAAGGAATTCTTTTTTAGATTTTTTTAAATCGAAGGAGCACAGGATTGTTCCAAGTGCACCTGTTATTCCTCACGGAGACCCGACTTTGCTATTTACAAATGCGGGTATGAATCAGTTCAAGGATGTATTTTTAGGAATTGGTAAAAGGGATTATTCGAGGGCGGCAGATACACAGAAGTGTATAAGAGTAAGCGGAAAGCATAACGATTTGGAAGAAGTCGGTGTTGATACTTACCATCATACATTCTTTGAAATGCTCGGCAACTGGAGCTTTGGTGATTACTACAAAAAAGAAGCTATTGCCTGGGCTTGGGAATTGTTGACAGAAATCTGGGGTTTGGAAAAAAAACGGCTTCATGCTACTGTTTATCGGACTGACGACGAAGCTTATGAAATCTGGAAAAATTATTTACCTGAAGAAAGGATTCATAGATTTGACGAGAAGGATAATTTCTGGGAGATGGGGGAGAGCGGTCCTTGTGGTCCTTGCAGTGAAATACATTTCGACAGAACTGCTGATTACAGTGGTGGTAAATTAGTTAATGCAGGTGTTCCTGAAGTTATTGAAATATGGAATCTGGTTTTTATCCAATACAATCGCAGAGCAGACGGTAGTCTTGAAGATTTGACAGCCAAACATGTAGATACGGGTATGGGATTTGAAAGGATTGTAGCGGTTTTGCAAGGGAAAAATTCAAATTATGATACAGATGTTTTTAGCCCATTAATTAATGAAATTGAAAAGTTAAGTAATAAAAAATATTCTACTGAACTGAATAATCCTGATGGTATAGCAATGAGGGTTATAGCTGACCATGTTAGGACATTATCATTTTCTATTGCTGATGGGGCTTTGCCGGGTAATGAGGGTAGAGGATATGTCCTTCGAAGAATATTAAGGCGTGGTTCAAGATTTGCAAGAAATTTAGGATTTAATGAACCGATAATGTTTAAGCTTGTATCTGTTCTTGCTGATAGTATGTCTGAAGTTTTTCCAGAATTGATGAAAAACAAAGATACAATTCAAAGAGTAATTAAAGCAGAGGAAGAAAGCTTTTTACAGACTTTGGATAGAGGAATTGAAAAATTTGAACAGTTTATAAAAAAGCCAATTACTGTTGAAACAAAGACAATACAAGGCGAAGATGCCTTTCTTCTTTATGATACTTTTGGTTTTCCACTCGATTTAACTGAGTTAATGGCACGGGAACAAGGTTACGAAGTTGACGTTGAAGGTTATAGTAGAAAAATGCAGGAACAGAAGCAACGTTCACGCGATTCAAGGAAAATTCATTCTCAGGAGGTAGAATTGCCTTTAACTGAATTCAAAACAGAATTCACAGGGTACTCAGAAATCGAGAATGAAGCCGAAGTTTTATTTGTTCAGGATAATCAAGTGATACTCGACAAAACGCCGTTTTACGTTGAAAGTGGCGGACAGGTTTCTGATACTGGTTGGATAGTCCTTGCAGGCGAGAAGTATGAAGTCAATGATGTCAGAAAGTCTGGTGATGCAATTGTTCATATATGTGACAGAAATGTTGAGCCGCTGATAGGACATAAAGCATTAGCCAAAATTGACATTGAGCGGAGAAGGGATATAATGAGAAATCACTCTGCAACACATCTCTTACATGAAGCTTTGAATCAGGTTCTTGGCAGTCATATCAAGCAGGCAGGGTCGCTTGTAGCTCCTGATTATTTAAGGTTTGATTTCAACCATTTTGAGAAAGTTACTCCTGAAGAGTTATCACAAATTGAGAAGATTGTGAATAAGAAGATTTTTGAACAAATACAAGTTGAAACTAACATAATGGCTCTTGAAGAAGCCCGGAAAAATCCAAAAATAAAAATGTTCTTCGGTGATAAATACGGAGATGTTGTACGTGCTGTTACGATGGATAAAAAATATTCCACTGAACTTTGCGGTGGCACACATGTTTCGAACACCGGTGAAATCGGATTCTTTAAGATTATTTCAGAATCTTCTATTGCGGCTGGAGTCCGAAGAATTGAAGCGATTACTGGCAGAAGACTGGAAGATTATATTCAACAACTTCAGAAGAAAATCGAGGAGGAGAAGCAACGGAATGATGAATTGCTTGACAAAATAAGACAACTTGAAAAGGAAATATCAGGTAATAAACTTAACGATATTAAAAGTTCGATTGAGGATTGGATAAAGGGAGCAAAGCTTGTTAATTCGATTCGCTACATTGCTCGTAAAATTGAAGCGGATAGTATTGATGAACTGAGAACCATTGGTGAAAACCTAAGAAATGCTTTTGGTACTCATGGCATTGGCTTAATAACTTCGGTACAGAATGATAAAGTTCAGCTTGTTGTTGTGGTAACCGATGATTTAAAGACTAAGTATCCAGCCGGTAAAATTGTTGCTCAGGTATCAAAATTCCTTGGTGGCAGTGGAGGTGGCAAGCCACATTTGGCGACAGGTGGGGGCAAGGATGTAGAGAAATTAGATGAATTATTGAAGAATTTTGGGACTGATTCTTTTACCGTTCTGCCAGTTGTTCACAACTAATAGAGCGAAAAAAATATCTCAACGAAATCAGTCAAATCAGCTATAATCACTGGTTCAGACATTTTGTATCCTTGCGTGAAATAGTTTAATCCCGCAGGGATTATATACATAATTATTGATATTAATAGATATTTCTTTATCTTTATGTTATAATGTAATTTAACTAAATTCCATATTATTTCAATGAAAAATTTTCCTTGTTATTTAGTGTTATTTATGCTATTTTTGTTACTGATATGTTTCTTAATTTAAATAGAGATTTTATGATTCAGATTAGATACAAAGAATTAGCATCCGGTAAATATAGTGTTTATTTGGATATTTACACAAAAGATTTAAATGGTCATTCAAGAAGGCAATATGACTTTCTTGGTATATATGTTTCATGTGACTATAATAAGGTAAAAAGAATCAAAGATGAGGATAAAGAAAAAATACGCAGAGCCAATGCAATAAAAGCAAAAAGAGAACTTGAAACTATTGATGTAACTCATGGATTACCGAGAACCAAGGAAACATCAAAAATAGATTTATTTTTTGCGATTGAGCAAATCCTTAAGAAAGAATTTGATGCTAATCTTAGAAGTGCATTAAAATATTTAAAAATATTTGCAAATCGGAGCAAGCTTCCAATCGGCGATATTGATGACAATTTCATTGATGATTTTTGGAAATATTTATCTAACCAGATTGCACATAACACAGCTATCACATATTTCAAAAGATTAAGGTCTTACATAAACAAAGCAATCAAATCAAAAATATTGTCAAATAATCCTTTCAAAGAGTACCAATTACCAAGCATACAAGAGGTTGAAAGAGAAGTTCTGAGTTTCAATGAAATTCAAAAACTTCAGAATACTAAAACAAATTTTAATCCGGTTATTCGTCAGGCATTCCTGTTTTCATGCTTTTCAGGACTTAGATTTTCAGATATACGGAATTTAACTTGGGATAATATCAAAGACAATCAGATAGTAATAAAGCAGAAAAAAACATTTGAAAAAACAGGAAAAATATTTTATTACCCACTTTCTGAACAGGCAAAAATTATTTTAAGTGAAATGGAACATTACCAGAGTGATGACAAAGTTTTTTCTGATTTCCCAACCAATTCACATGTCAATCTTAAACTTAAAGAGTGGGCTTCATCAGCCGGAATTGACAAGAATCTTTCATTCCATACATCCAGGCATACATTTGGAACTTTAGGTATTAGCTCAGGTATTGATTTGTACAGCATGCAAAAGTTATTAGGTCATGCAAAAATTGAAATGACTCAACACTATGCTAAAATTGTTAATGAAAAGTTAAGAGCAGATGTTATGAAATTTCCAACTTTAAAAAAATTAATGTAATTCCCCAACACTGCTCACAACCTCAAATTCCACATCTTTAAATTCTTTGTATTGTTCTAACTGTCTTTATTTAAATTATAAAAAAATCATGGAAATTTCAGGTTTATTGAATAACTTAAATAATAATCTTGATTTGGGTCGAAATTAATTTTCATTTGCTATATAATTCTTTTTATTCTTGTTTTTGATAAGATAAATCGTTAGCTATTAAATCATTGATAATTTCATCATTACTTCTAAAATCAAATACTGTTTCTGAACCAACAAACTCAATATCAAAACCAGGGAAGTATGATTTCATTCTATCCACTGATGCTTGAATTTGTTCTTCTGTTTTACTGATTGAATAAATGAGAATTTCTCAGTTTACTCAATTTTCTCAGGGCATTATGGATTATTAATTAGCGTATATTATATTACATTATATTATACAATGATATTTAAATGTGATCATTATGCAAGGGATATTGATTGTTGTAAGAGAAGGGAAACTAGCATTACAAATATTTTTGGAGTTTCCAATGATAATATTTCAAAATGGCGAAAAAGATACCCTGATTACTTTGTTTCCGTTTCCTGTGTTTCCAATGAGGGGATCACTTGGAAACATGGAAACAGGAAAACAGGAGGTAAATTGACGTAACTCGTGATTTCGTTGAAGCTTTAGGGCTTAGCTCAGACCAGTTTTGGGACTTATTGCACAATCTTGAAGTGATGAGTCGAGAAGAAAAAAACAATTCATCTGTTGGTGTCGATTCCAAATCATTCGGAAATTTTCTTTTTGATAATTTCCGAACCGGCTTGAGCGACAAAGATAACCGTATGAACGAGCTGCAACGAAGTAATGAACAGCTTCAAAACCAACTAAAGAGCGAGGAGAAGAACAACTTCTTACTTATTAGGGAATTCGATAAACTCGAAAACCGTTTGGGCTTGATGGAAAAACAATTGGAACATCACAAGCAACAAGTTGATGGAAAAATCAAGGAATCTCAGGATAGGGTTTACGAAAAAATCGAAAAACGTCTTGAGCAAGTTCTTACAGAGTTCAACGGTGAGGTCAAAAATTTATTGAACAAAGAAGAACCATCAGGACTTGGCGACTTTTTTGTTAAAACCGGCTTAAATTCTGTGGTTGCAAGCAAACCGGTCAGTGAGGCAATTGCTAAAGCTGTACTCAAATTTGTAAGTTCTGAGCAAGAAATGGAGGAAAATGTTCAAAATAATCGGCAAAGAATGAGCAATTTCTCACCATTCCCTAACTATTATCAGGCAAATACAAAGAATCCACAGCAAAATTTTAGCGAATCTATTCCCGAATCAAACCCTGATGATAATAATTTAAACAATTTTCGAGAATAGGAGCTGGACTATGCTAATTGATTTGACAAAATATAGCAATTATGAACTTGCTCAATTATTTTTAATAATGGAAAGTCCAAAATTTCAAAACAACAAATTTGTAATTGATCTATTGAAGTTTTGCAGACCTATATTGTATGAAAGAATTGAGTTTTGTTATCTATTTAATGAATACGCAAAATCTCTTAAAAAAGAATAATTAATCAGTAATTCGAATATCAGAGGAGAAGTCATTCATGTAAATCCCGGGACTGCGGAAAACAGTTCCGGGTTTTCTATATATTTCCAATTTGAGTTGTTTTTGCGAATATATGTTATTAACAAGGTGATTTTTCCTGAAAATAATTGCCCCGAATGATAAAAACAAGCATTTACATGAGTTTATCAACATTCAAAATTTAGTATTTGCATAAAAAAGTTAAATATCGTTTAGTTTCTGCATAAAATCATTTAGAAAAGTTTAGATAATGAATTCTGAGGTCAAGCATTCTTTTAGTTACTTTTAATTTTTTCCTGAAAAATAAAATTTATTCATCTATCAAGTATCATTCTTATTCTTCTTTAGAAATTAAAATTAATATCCATTATAAATTTTGCGTTTCAGTCAAAATCAATAACCAAATTTGACTGAAACGCAACCGCTCTAAATTATTTTTTATTAAACACTTGCTTTATTGTGGTTTATTTATTATGTTTGCTGTGGTAAGTTTCACTTTGTGAATATTTTATTAGTTTTTCGGGTGTTTTGGTTTGCTCTTTGCTCTTGGTTTAAAACTTTTTTTAAGTTTTTTATAAAAAAAGTGAAACGTTTTGGAGTTTTTTGTGTCTTTATAGTAAAAGGAGTGCAGAAATGAAGAAAGTATTGCGAATTTGTCAATTCATAATTCTCACAGGAATAATTTTCTTCTTGTTTTCTTTAAATGTTAAAAGCCAAACATATCAGGATTCGTGTATAAGGATTGTTTGGGAACATGATCCTGCCAAAGGTTATTGGAATCCGGATTCGGTAATGGTAGATACTTGTAAACAGTCGGCATTTTATTCTAAATGGTTTGCTAAGAGAATATATGTTATTGAATTTTCAACCTATGTTTGGGGTAATCATTTGCTGCAATTTGATTCAATATATACTTGGAGAGATATGGATACTTCTTTTACAACTATTGTAGAAGGATTCAAAAACATTGAGTTAAATTTTGGAGCATATAGGTTACAAAAAACTTACCCTAACATTAGTTCCGAATATGATCTGGGAAGAAGTTTTATGCTCTTTTTCATTTATTCAAATTATCATCATATTAAGTCAGTTACACAATTTATTGATACTATTCTATATACTAAATGTTGGTTTGGTAAGTATTTTAATCATTCTGGTAAAACAGATATATTAGTTGAAGATGATAAACAAAGAATAGAAGTTTTTCCAAATCCTGCTGACAAAGTATTGTACGTTACAGCTTATTATCCTACCGGATACATTATGGAAAAAGGTAGTACAAACAAAGTCAAACTTCAAATCTTCACAAGTATTGGCAAGAATGTTTTTGAGTTGGAAACAAAAGCCGGAGAGACTATACAAATCCCAATAGACCAATACGGACAGGGTGTTTATTTTGTGAGAGCAGAGGAACAATTAAGTTCTACTCAAAACAGAGAACTCTTACCGGTAGTCAAAAGTGTGATAATAGAAAGATAAATATTTATTAGGGCTGCTCAAGAAATTGGGCAGTCCTGAATTAAAATTCAAATTAAGAGGAAAATAAAAAATAATAATTATAATTTTTTGAAAGGTTCTACAATGACAACAAAAACATTTCTTTTCGCCATCTTCCTGCTTCTGACAGCAGGAAACAATCTACCCTTGCTATCACAAGACTCCCTTGACCTGGAAATTGTCTGGCAAAAAGAAGTATTTCCTAAAGAAATTAAATTTGCCAATTTCTCAGCAGACGGTCAATGGATATATGCGGCAATAGGGAATACTATTGAAAAGATTTCTGCTGAAACAGGTGAATATATTTCGGTATTTAGCACTGAAGGAATATCCAGTGGTATTTATGATATGGATATATCTGGTTTAGGTAATCTAATTTTGACAAGAGATGGAGGTGGAGCAATAAATATTTGGGACACAAGGTTAGAAAAAGCAGTAAAATATATTAACTCTTTTACTCAAAGTCCCGGGTATGACGGCATTGTTTCAACAGCAATTTCACCAGATGAAACAAAAATGGTATTATGTGTTTCGCAATATAAAGGAGGTATCAATTTTGATTACTTTGTCGTAATTTTCGATTTAATTTTAGAAAAAGAAATAAAACGAGTCTCTGTTACTGCAAAATTTAATAAAATCAAATTCTCCCACGACGGCAAATATTTTGCAACGGGTGGATGGTATAAAGACCAATGGGAAGATAAAAACTACGACCAGGTTATACTTTGGTCAACAGAAACATGGGCTCCGATTGATACTATTGAAACTTTAGAAGGTGTTGGTAGCGGGTATACTTATTTAAAATTTTCAAAGGATGATTTATTATTTGGTTGTACAAGAAGAACACCGAGTGATACAAGAATATATGATTTATTTACAAAGTCTATCATAAAAAATCCAGGTAAGAATTATCCTTCTTTTGAAATACTTCCAGATAACGAACATTTTCTTTTCTTCTTTGTACATGGTAATTACGATTTAGAATTACATAATAGAATTGAAAAAATACATAGCTATAGTATTCCTACTGATATTATTGATGTATTTAATGATAATGATAACTGGAAAATAATTTGTGCTGCAGGTAACTATCCTATAACAATGCTATCAAAAAAGCCAATAGGAATAGATACAGAGCCTAAACTTAAAGAGATTATCACAATTTCATTTTTGAATAATAATATTATTATCCAAACTGAAAACATATATGAAGATTCACTTATTACTGAAATATATGATTTGCAAAGTAAAATTGTATTTTCTCAAACCTTTGAAAATACTAACCCGAACAATAGAATTACTATTCCTATGCATTTAAATTCAGGAATATACTTTTGTAAAGTTAAGGCAGGAGACAAAGAATACTCACAAAAAATAGAGATAGTGAGGTGAGCGATGAAACAATTACGAATTAAAAATTACGAATTAGGAATTATTTGCTTTTTATTTTCAGTTTGTAATCTTTTAGCACAGGATTATGAACCTACCCCAATAACATTCAGCTTTGGAACTTATACAAATGTGAACTTATCACCTGATTTACACTATTTCAAGCAAAATAAATTCTTATTGGAATGGCAATGGGGTGGCGGAAAAAGAATTTCCCAAGCTTTGAACATTAATGAGATTCATCACGATGTTTCGTTATCTGCATCAGAAATTGTTGATACTTGCGATATAATTTGCATACAGACTTATGCTACCCATTGTTACGGTTCTGAAAAATTGAATGCAAGAGGGGTTCATTATGAGCCAACACTTAAGATTACTAATCCGGGAGTATTCCAAACACGGGCAGGCGATAATACGAATCCAGTATTCGGGTTTAAACAAACAAGGGGGCAGATACTACCTCTGTCTGATTCATCAAATCAGGATTACAGCAGATTGATTATCGAAGGAGACAGCTTGAAAGATTCTGTTATTTTATCTGACCCCTGGCCTGATAATGAATTGTATACTTATGGTGGAGGTCATGATTCTACTTTTGACAAATACCTTTGTGTACTACTGCCCCTATAGGTTATATCGTCGAAAATAAGATTATTGATTATGGCTCAAATACTACCGATCTTGGGGCATTTGGAATCGGAGATTATCATCTTGATAGCATAAGTTTGAGTAGAGGTTTTAGTGAATGGGGTACTCCCGTAATAAATGCTTCATCAGATGGGAATTACTATGCTTGGTCAGATTCCCTTAATCTTAATTACTCTTCAGGAGGCATTATTACTGGTTATAGAAGTCTCTCAACTCAAAGCAACTGCCTTGATGACACAAAAAAAATCAAATGGGGTGCAGGTATACTAACAAAACATCCTTGTCTTAATGTTTATTCCAGACTTAATGAAAATGAGAATCAATGTTCACTTGTTTGGCAGGAAAAAATACTAAGTAAATCAAAAGTATTCTTGACTAAATTAAATTATGAAAATTCTATTATCACTAGCAGTTTTCCGAAAACTCCATCAAGTCCCACACATAATCTTGAGTTTAATAACGATAGCACTATAGTCAAATTGAGTACATCATCCCTTCTTAACCATGAATACCCTGTTATTTATAGTAATATTAAAAATTTATATTCTGATTACATTTATTGGGTGTCATCTGTTGGGACTTATAAAAGAATAGAAAATAGGGATATAAGATATAACAGTTTGGGAACGAGTTATTTCGCAGCTAATATTAATTATTTAATAAAACCAAATTCAGTTCTTGATCAACCCAATTTATCTCAGGGTCCTTTAAATGAGAATTTTTATTATCATTGGTTAACTTCTTCTTCTTTAATGAGCCTTAATTTAATGTCAAATAACAAAATCTATTTGTTGAGCAAAAACCATAGTCACATTACGGGTAATGATACATTAAAAAGTAGTTATTGTATTAATTATATTGCAGAAGGTATTCAACCACATCAAGCGCTAGCACAAGTGCGTCCCGATACAGATCCATGGAAAAACAGAAGAATATTTAATTCTGCTTCAGGAGCTCCGCCTGATATCCTAACATCAGCTAAATATTATTATAGACAAAATGAAAATGACTTAAACTGCGATTTTATGGCTGGATATAGTAATGGCATATCTGATTATTTTGTTGGTATTGCTGAATTAGATGATAAAGCTTTGCCTTGGAAGCTTCCGTATACTAAAGTTATTGATACATTGAATAGTGAATATTTTGAACAAGTAGACAAAGATTCTATATATACTAAGTAATTTTATGTTACACCAATGACGACTGCTGATTTAGATTTCACTGTCTATGGTTTAAGCGGCACATCAACTACAATTGGTTTGGTAGGTCATCCAAGCAATACATTCATGGTTTTACCAATTCCTGAATCAACTCCTGAAACATCCTGCACATTGATGCAATATACTTTTGTCAACATGACAGATTGTTTATACAGGATTGTGTTTATCAACCATGATACAACAGCAAAATACTGTGAACGACTCTTTATTGGAGGTTTACCAATTGGTGATACTGTAATTACAAAACGTGGAGAAAACTATGGTGGAAGGATAATAATAGACCTTGAGACTGGACAAACCCGAAAATTAACCGAAGCAGGTAAGATGGAGTTGAAAGTCTTTCCGAACCCTGCCAAAGACGAAGTCTTTGTTACTGTGAATTATCCTGTAAAATATCTTATTGAAAACAGCGACAAAATCAATAAGGCTAAAGTCAGATTATTTTCTATAACAGGAGAAAAGTTATTTGAGTATTTAGCCAGACCGGGAGAAACGATTAAAATTCCAACACTCGGATATACACAAGGATTATATTTTATTCAAGCAGAAGAAAATATTGTCAAATGGCAATTGGATTATCTTGCTCCGGCTGTTGAGAGGATTTTTATTAATAGGTAACGAACATAAACATAGTGCTGCCCAAGAAATTGGGCAGTCGTTGTTAACAATGAAATTGTATAATAGTCAATAAGAATGTTGAATTGATGTTTCTTATTTGTTACTAACTATCAATAACTATTTGAATTATATAGTATAATCGTAATCCCGCTGGGATATTGACATCTTGGGTTTGTTGTTGTTACCAAAGTATAACAGCTCCGCTGTAAAAGAAAATATCTCGGAGAGATTAAATTATGGTAACCATGCAAAACCACACCAATGCCACTACCCCGTCAGGGGTTGAACTATAAAAGAAAATCAGCGAAATCAGTCAAATCATCTTCAATCACTAGTTCAGACATTTTGCATCTCTGCATCAAACTCTTCAATCTTCTGTCTGCCTTATGCTTTAAGCTTTAAGCTATAAAATAAAAACCTTTTTAAAATAAAATAAATTACGTTTCATTCCCAATCCGTAATTTTGTGCAGCTCGTTCTTTGAAATTTGATTCTGCAGAAATTTCTCTGTGGCACTCTGTGTCTCCTCCGATTAACTCTGTGTAACTGCCTTTCGTTCACGTTTCACTTTCCACGTTTCGATGTTTCAAATTAATCACAAAAATCAAAAAAATCACAGTTCAGACGATGGATAGATGCTACCCTCAAAAATCGATGCAATTGATGCAACTGTCGCACAACTAATTTTAAATTAACAACTTGTGATTGCACACAAAAAGCACAAAAGTGCATTTCAAAAGTGCAAAAGTGCAAATTTCATCTAACTCCTGACTTCTGTTATCAGTCTTTAAAACCAATACCTGTATATAAAATAAAGTCCTATAAGGATGAACAAAATTCCTGTAATCCGCTGAGCCCACCACTCAAACTTTTGTAGCTTATTATAAACTTTACCAACATAATTTGCACTGAAACTTATTACAACAGCAAAGACTAAAACCGGTAGTGCGGTTCCGATGCCATAAACGAAAGGTAAAATAATTGCTGAGTTGTATTTCAATGATAAAGGTAAAAGACTTCCGAAAAAGATTCCTGCTGAAACCGGGCAAAATGACAATGCAAAAATAAATCCCAAAAATAATCCGCCCCATATTCCTGATTTTTCTGCTCTTGTTCCTATTTTGTCTGATAGTTTCCCACCAATACTTAAGTTAAACTTAATGATATTTGTCATAATTAATCCAACTATAATTAGCAATGGACCTAAAATGATGTTGATATATTTTTGGAGGAATCTTGCAATTTCGGGAACGGAAATGATGCTGAAAATAATTACCATCGAAAGCAATGTGTATGCAAGCATCCTACCAAAAGTATAGAGCATACCTGTTAATAAAATTTTGGATACACTACCAACTTTTTTACTGACAAATGATATAGCGGCAATATTTGTCGCTAAAGGGCAGGGACTAATTGAGGTCAATATTCCAAGCCATAATGCGATTAAAATTCCTGATGTTATAAATTCCATTATTTCTTCTTGAGGTATTTGTTAACTTCATTTTTCACGTAGTTGAAGAATTTATCTCTGCTGGCAACAGTTTCCCAGATTTTTGGGCAGTCCTTCCATTCAACCTCTTTGTCATTAACAAATCTTGCCATAACAAGTGCCTGATTGTAAAGTTTGTATTTATCAATAAATTCCTGATTCTTCTTTTTATCAATATTGATTACTTGGAAAATCACAGTACCTTCGTCAACCTCTTTGCTGAAATATTGTTTTATTGCTTCAGTAGTGTATTCTTCAATAGTCAGACAGGTTTGGCACCTGATATCACCATGGAAATAGTAAACCTTCACATATTGAGGAGGTTTATTAGCGGAAGTCAGAAAAGAATTAATCAATCCTGCGGCTGAAATCAAAATAAAAATTGTTACTAATAAAATTTTCTTGTTCATTATTTTCTCAATTATATTAAACATATTTTTCAAATAAATATTTTATATTAATTCTCAAAATTAGAAAGATGAAAAATATTGAAAATTATTTTATAAAATCGACTATATCCCTAACGGGTAACACTCTACCAACAGAAACGACCTTTCCTTCAACCACTAATCCGGGAGTCATTAATATACCGTAATTCATGATTTTTTGAATATCAGTAACGTATTCATAATCATATTCACCACCAACTTCACTCATTGCTGTTTTAACATTCTCGTCCAGCTTTTTACACTTAGCACAGCCAGGACCCAAAACTTTGATTTCTTTCATTTTTTTCTCCTAAAAAATATAACCATAAAATAAACCTGTTATTGTTGACATTATAACGACTAAAGTAACATAAATAATTGTTTTCTTCCAACCTATCACACTTTTAATAACAAGCATGCTTGGCAAGGACAATGCTGGTCCTGCTAATAACAGAGCCAATGCAGGACCTTTTGACATGCCGTTA
>RCNQ01000316.1 GCA_003731675.1 Bacteroidetes/Chlorobi group bacterium ChocPot_Mid | reverse complement strand
AAAACGAATTTTTATAAAACTGCGGTTACTTGTAAAATAAGCTACTACCCAAATTGAGCCAACAAGTTGAGCTATCAACGTTGCCAATGCAGAACCCCTTACACCAAGATGAAAAACCATTATAAATATCGGATTCAAAATAATATTTAATATCCCACTAATCATCATAGTCCAAAGTGCTGTTTTTGGGTCACCCTGTGCCCTGATTGTTGCATTCAACGCAAAAGCAATAAACTGAAACGGGATACCCCATACAAAAATCCTGAGAAACTGGTCTGCATAATTATAAACTTCACCTGTCCCACCGAATAAGACAATCAAAGGGTCCATCGCAAAATAGACACCAAGCGTCAGAAATAAAGAAACAATAATTGACAAATAAAAAGCATAATTCAAAATCTTTTCAGCATCTTCTTTCTTTTTTTCTCCAAGTTTAAGCGAAATCAAAGAAGTTGCACCCATGCCAACAAGCATACCAAACGCCATTACAATAATATTAACCGGGAAAGTAATTGCAATGCCTGATATTGCAAGTGTACCAACACCTCTTCCGACAAAAATTCTATCCACGACATTATAGGATGCCATTACCATCATCCCGATGATTGCAGGAATAGAAAAATTTGCTATTAATTTATTTATCTTACCGCTCTCAAGAGCTTTTATTCTTTCTGTCATAATATTTTTATAATTTCAAAATTGAACAATGTATTCGACGAATTTAACTTAAAATATTCTAAAATGTATTTCTTTCTTTCATTAGAAAACTCCCTGAATTTTATTTCAAAAAAACATAACCCCATTAATTTATTAAAAAGTATCATTTATTTTCATTATTTTTGTAATCTTTTTTATTAATTAAATGATTGAACATGGAAGAAAAATTAAAATCAATAATACAGCGTTACGAAGAAATTACAAGAGCTTTAAATTCACCTGATGTTGCTAACGATATGAATCGCTACAAGGAAGTCTCCCGTGAATTTAAAAGATTAACACCTATTGCCGAAACTGCAAAAAAATATCTGAAAATTTGTGATGAATTAAGCTCTAATAAGGAACTCATCAATTCTTCTTCAACAGAAAAAGACCTCAAAGAACTTGCCTACGAAGAAAACCAAAGACTTGAAGAGGAAAAAGGACAGTTAGAAGAAGAGCTGAAATTCCTGCTTATACCCAAAGACCCTAATGACTTGAAAAACTGCGTCATTGAAATCAGAGCAGGTACTGGTGGCGATGAAGCAGGACTTTTTGTTGGTGACCTGTTCAAAATGTACGAAAGATATGCTGAAAAAAAAGGGTTCATCTTAGAAGTAGTAGAATTTAACGAAAGCGAAAAAGGTGGTTTTAAAGAAATTATTTTCTCACTCAGCGGTGACGATGTCTTCGGAACCATGAAATTCGAAAGTGGAGTTCATCGAGTTCAACGAGTTCCTGAAACAGAAGCCAGTGGAAGACTACACACTTCTGCCGCTACTGTTGCTGTTTTGCCTGAAGCAGAAGATGTTGATATTGAAATCAACGAATCAGATTTAAGAGTAGATATATTCCGTTCGGGAGGCAAAGGGGGGCAAAACGTCAACAAGGTTGAAACTGCTGTACGTCTCGTTCACATACCCACAGGTATTGTCGTTAAATGCCAGGAAGAAAGAAGCCAGCTCAAAAACAAACAAAAAGCTATGCGATATCTCCGTTCAAAACTCTACGACCTCGAATCACAAAAACAACAAGACGAAATTTCTTCGACAAGAAAATCAATGGTTAAAAGTGGAGACCGCTCCGATAAAATTCGAACATACAACTGGCCTCAAAACAGAGTAACTGACCACCGACTCGAAGGTGATGCAAAAAATTACTCACTCCGTGAAGTAATTCTCGGCGACCTCGACCCTATAATACAAAATCTGCAAATTGCTGAAAAAGCAGAATTATTAAAGCACGGAAATTAAAAAATCCACTCAGATTACGCTAAGTGGATTTTAAATATCAAAAAGTTATTTTTCTTATCTTACTATATTCAGCTTCTCAATCCAAGAGAAACCATTATATCTGATATTTACAAAATAACTACCTGAGTTCAAATTCCCGTTAAGATTTAGGTTTAATGCATTAATTCCTTCTTTCATCATACCTTTGAATAGAAGTTCAATTGCATTTCCTCTTGTGTCGTACAAAGTAATTTCTACTTCTCCTTCCTTCTGCAAAGAAAAGGAAACTTTTGTATTAAAACTTGCAGGATTTGGCGATAAAGAATAAAAAGTCAATCCGCTTTTAGTTGCAAAATCTTCTACCTTGGTTGTGTTCGGAATACTTGAAGCATTCCCTGGATTAGATACAAAAGAAGGGTTCCCCGGTGCATTGTTACCACTCCTCCAAGTACCAAGAGCATCCTGAAGCTCTTCTCCATTGGTGTAACCGTCTCCATCAGCATCCTTACCAGCTAATTCGGCATTCCAGTTAACATTTTCGTTTATCAAATATCCATTCTTCACCATTGTTCCAAATGAATTCAACTTTCCGCCACCAGCTGATGTTGTATGGCAATTCAGACAACCATTAACATTTCCATTTGGTATTTGATTTACCCTAAATGACCTGCCTGTACTCACACTAAAAGTAATCAAAGCAGACAATAATAAAATCGTAACATATCTCATGATTATAATAATAAAAACTTAAACATAACTAAATTATTTATGAGTTACGTCTAAAAATCTCTTTTATTGTTAAATAATTACTTGATTATCAGTATTTTTTCTAATCTCTGGTATCCATTAAAATTGAAATTAAGAAAATACTCACCTGTGTTAAGATAACCTAAAGTTTTCAAATTAATTGAATAAATACCCGGTTGATAATACCCTGCTTCCAACATACACATTTGAAGTCCTGCATAATTATATAGCTCCAATTTAAAATATCCTGCAACTGAAAATGAAATATCAATAACAGCTCTTTCTCTCACAGGATTTGGATATACGCTATTAATTATCATTCCGCTAACTTTGCCGAAATCCTCAACGTAGTTTTCATTAGGAAAGCTGTTCGCATCGCCGGGATTTGTTACAAGACTTAATTCTCCGGGTGCTGGATCCCCTTGCTTCCAAGTTCCATGAGGGTCTTGCAATTCAACTCCATTAGAAAATCCATCTCCATCTGAATCAAGCAATGCAAGTGCCTCAACCCAATTAATTTTTCCTCCTGATAAATATAATTTTGTTGCTTTGCCAAAATCATTCCACTGTCCATAATTACCGTTCAGATGACAAGTAGCACAAGAATACTTGCTCCCATTCGGAATTTGTGAAACAAAACCAGACTTTGATTGCAATACTGTTGTAAATATAATCAAAGTAGCAAAAATTGTATAAATTATCCTCATAATATCCTTTCTATTTTTATTAAATGATGGTTTTCAGTAATCCGAAATTAATAAATTTCCAGCGATTTCTTATATTGTATTTTTACTTTTTACAAATATTAAAGAAAAATTATGGCAGACGACAAAAAAATAATTTTCTCGATGGTTGGGGTAAATAAAATTTTTCAATCAGGAAAACAAGTTTTGAAAGACATTTACCTTTCGTTTTTCTATGGTGCAAAAATTGGTATTATTGGTTTGAATGGTGCAGGAAAATCAACACTTCTAAAAATCATTGCAGGTGAAGATGACCAGTATCAGGGACAAGTTGTCTTTTCACCGGGTTATACTGTAGGACTTCTGCCTCAAGACCCATTGCTTGATGATGATTTAACAGTAAAGGAAGTAGTTCAGCAAGGTGTTCAGGAAGTCATTGACCTTTTGAAAGAATATGATGCTATGAGTGCAAAGTTTGCTGAACCAATGAGCGACGACGAGATGAACGAGCTAATTGAAAAACAGGGGAAGCTTCAAGATAAAATTGAAAAATGTGACGGTTGGGAAATCGACAATAAACTCTCAAGAGCTATGGATGCTCTTAGATGTCCTCCAGAAGACGCTATAGTGAAAAATCTTTCCGGAGGAGAAAGAAGACGTGTCGCACTTTGCCGCTTACTTCTCAAACAACCTGATATTCTTTTACTTGATGAACCGACAAACCATCTCGATGCCGAATCTGTTCAATGGCTCGAACATCACCTGCAAAATTATCATGGCACAGTCATTGCCATTACTCACGACCGTTATTTTCTCGACAATGTTGCCGGCTGGATACTCGAACTCGACAGGGGAGAGGGTATTCCTTGGAAAGGTAATTACTCCTCTTGGCTCGAACAAAAATCAATGCGTCTTGAACAGGAAGGAAAATCAGAATCTAAACGACAAAAAACTCTTCAAAGAGAACTCGAATGGGTACGCATGAGTCCTAAGGCAAAACATCAAAGAACAAAGGCAAGATTAAGTGCTTACGAAAGATTGCTCAATGAGGACATAAAGGAAAAAGAAGAAAAACTCGAAATTTTCATTCCAAATGGTCCTCGTCTTGGTAACATTGTAATTGATGCTGAAGGTATAACAAAAAGCTTCGGAGAAAAACTACTTTTCGAGAACCTGAACTTCTCTTTACCGCCAGCTGGTATTGTTGGCATTGTCGGTGCAAACGGCACTGGAAAAACAACTCTTTTCCGTATGATTATGGGTACTGAAAAACCTGATTCAGGAAATATAAAAATTGGTGAAACAGTAAAAATTGGTTATATAGACCAGCAACACGAAGCAATAGACCCCGGAAAAACAGTATGGGAAGTAATCTCAGGAGGTGAAGATATTATGATGCTTGGAGGCAGGCAAATCAACACTCGAGCTTACGTTGCAAGATTCAATTTTAGTGGGGCAGACCAGCAAAAAAAATGCTCTATGCTCTCTGGTGGGGAACGCAACAGATTGCACTTAGCTCTGACACTCAAAACTGAAGCGAATGTCCTGCTTCTTGACGAACCGACTAACGATATAGATGTAAACACATTACGTGCTCTCGAAGAAGGACTCGAGGATTTCGCAGGTTGTGCGGTTGTTATCTCCCACGACCGTTGGTTTTTGGATAGAATCGCAACACACATACTTGCATTCGAAGGTGATTCACAAGTTTACTTCTTCGAAGGCAGTTATTCCGAATACATGGAAAATCGCAAAAAGCGTTTAGGAGACTTAGAGCCAAAGCGGGTACATTACAAAAAACTGGTTAGATAATTGTAATTAAATTATATTTAATAATAAGCAATTATAGTTCTCAATTCACAAGAATTATGACTTTTGTCTCTTGTTTTCATCTATTGCTAATTGCATATTTCTAAGAATGAATGAAATCAATGATAAACAACTCTTAAGAATTTTATCTCTTATGTAAATAATGACTTAGAAAATTAACATTTTCCATTTAAAAGGCATTAATATAATTAAAAAAGCTAAGCAGTGAACCAGAAAGAAATTATATAATAAATTAAAAGTTTTAATATTTATAGCTTTTAGCTAATTTTGTAATCTATATAATTTAAATTACTGATTTTATATTTTTTTAGGAGATTTTATGTATTATAGAATTGCAATGCTGTTGTTTTTTGGTTTGCTTCTCAGCACCATCGAAGCATGCTCAGAAAAAAACGGTGAAATTGACACAAAGGTTGAATTGAAAACTCAATTAGATTCAGTTGCTTACGCTATCGGAGTCAATTTGGGAACTCAATTGAAAACAGACTCAGTTATGTTGGATGCAAAAATACTTGCGGCTGCGATGCAGACAATAATGAAAGGTGATTCATCCAAACTAACACAAAAACAAATGCAGGAAGTTATGACTGCTTTTCAATCAAACTTACAGTCTAAACAACAAGAAAGATTTATGAAAGAAATGGAAAGCAATAAAGCAGAAGGTGAAAAATTTCTTGCTGAAAATCAAAAGAAACCAGGTGTGAAAACTACTCCGAGTGGTTTGCAATACATGGTTATTAAAGAAGGAACAGGAAAAAAGCCAACAGCTGAAAGCCAGGTTAAAGTTCATTATCACGGCACATTGCTCAATGGTAAAGTGTTCGATAGCTCTATCGAAAGAGGTCAACCTGCTGAATTCGGATTAAATCAGGTAATCAAAGGATGGTCAGAAGGTGTACAGCTTATGAAAGAAGGAGCTAAGTACAAATTCTGGATACCTGACTCTCTTGCTTATGGTCCAAGAGGTGCTCCACCTGTCATTGGTCCTAACGCAACAATAGTTTTTGAAGTTGAACTTTTAGAAGTTAAATAATCAGATTACAAAATTGAAAATTGGTTTTAAGAAATATTATCTCAACCTTGTTTTCCTTGTCATAAGTATATCAATCATTGCTTGTGACAGCGAACCTCCGGTAATTAATTATCCCAATGTCGTCGGATTCAAAATGACTGGTGATATAAATATGGATTATATTTCAAAAAAAGGTTTCATTGCCATTATCAGCGGTAACCAAAACCAGTTCCAGTTCAGTACCGATGCTACAATCAATAAAAGGAGCTATGCTCTCGTTATTTCTATTTTCAGGAAAGCCGAGAACGATACTGTAAAGACTTTTACAGTCATTGACCCAAGATACACTTCAGACAAAGATAATTATGCTATGATATCTTTCATGTCTGATTATGGAGACAAAACAAACCAACGACAATATTGGGCTCAGACTGGTACAGTTGATTTTTCTGTTATGAATATTGGTCTTATTGAAACAAAGGTAGTTGGAACTTTCAATTTTGATGCAACTAACGTCAGAGGCACCGATACTTTAAAAGTATCGGTGACCGATGGCTGGTTTAACTACAAAAGACAATTCTGATTTCTAAACTATTTCTTCCATTTAATATTACAACCCATACTCGGTTTCTGCTGAGCAAATACTATTTCTCCTTTTAAAATTGCATCTAACGCACTGCTCAAATCCTGTCCGGTAACAGGTATTCCATTTCCTGGTCTTGCATCATCAAATTGCCCTCTGTAAACAAGCTTCATTTCTTTATCAAAAACAAAAAAATCAGGTGTGCAAGCGGCATCATAAGCTCGTGCTACAGATTGAGTCTCATCATAAAGATACGGGAAAGGATAAGCTAACCTTATTGCCTGTTCTTTCATCCGTGAAGGTGAATCTTCAGGATAATTTGCAACATCATTGGAGCTGACAGCTATAAAACTTATCCCTTTTTTGATATATCGGTTTGCTACATCTACAAGCACCTTATTTATATGAATAACATAAGGACAATGATTACAGATAAACATTACAACTGTGGCAATTTCGGACTTTAATTCATTTAACGATAATTCTTTTCCCGAAACTGTATCAGGCAAAGTAAAATCCGGAGCCTTTGTTCCTAGTGCTATCATTTTTGAAGCGGTTTCTGCCATTTTTTCCCTCAATAATATATAATTTTAAAAAAATAAAACAGCCAACCATGAAAATTATTTTATGATTGACTGTAAAAAAATTTATAAAAAAAAAACGAAACCTCCGATAAATATATCGAAGATTTCGTTGTTTCGAATTCTAAATTATTATTTCTCTGACAAATGATATTTCTGTAAAAATCTCTTGTAAAGATTCTTATATTGGTCAATTTCAGGAGCCATAGCAACAGCTTCTTTGAAAGACTTCAAAGCTTCTTCAACAAGGAAATTCTGTTCGTAATATGCTGCAAGAATCATCTTTGAAGTTGCATTATCGTCCCCGACTTCCTTTCTAATTGTTTCAACTGTATCCTTAATTGCCTTTACTTTCTCATTTGAAAGAACAAGGAAGCAAGCATCATCTGATTTGCTTTTATCATTACCTTTGGCTTTTACTCTCCAAAAATAATATGTATCCTTATCCAATTTCATTTCGTCAGCGTTTAAAGTAAAAGAGTTACCTATAACGGTTTTAGTGAATACAGGTTTATCAAATCTGTCAGTCAAAGTAAACTCGTACTCTTTTGCATTTTCGAACTCATTCCAGCGGAATGTGAAGACATTGCTCAACAAATTAATTTTTCTTGGTGAGTTTAACTGTAAAGCATTTCTGTCAACAAAAGGCTGTGTGTTCATGCTTCTTTCAACAGACCCCGTTGTTTTCTTGTCGCCTTTCTTGCTACTCATTAAGTCATCTGAACTACTTATTTCTGCCATCAAATAATCAGAAAAACGTTTTGATACGTTCGCTTGATTTGATGACAATCCTGTGCTGAGTTCAGCAACAGAATATGTTCCGGCGTTCTTTAACTCGATTGTCTTACCCGATTTATGAATAAGACTCAAGTATGTGTTAGCCGTTAACTTGATTTTGTCTTTGCTTCCTAATTGTGTTCCTACCTTCAAGTCAGCCCAGTTAGTTGAATTCTCTTTTTGAACTTCCGATTTACCTTTGGAAGCCATTACTTTGAATTCATAACCTTGAGCCATTAATGAAGCTGTAAGAGCCAAAACTAATAGACAGGCAATCATTGAAATTTGTAATTTTTTCATTTTAGTACCCCTTGTGAATAAATTTGTAATATGTTTTTATTGTTAATGGTTTCATTGAACTATGATATATTTCATATATAATTATCGATAATGCTATTGCAAATATCGGTATTGTTAAATTCATTTCATATTTATAATAAATAAAACTGATAATTGTTGCCGCTAAAATCAAAATTGATTCTATAACAAAAACCAGTAAACTGAATATCTCATACCATTTTTTATTTCTAACTGTAATATAAGTGAAAATTACCATATTGAAATATACTAATAAGATTGATATGATGATTATTATCCAGTTTGGCATTGATGCAAGGTAATTCCCGTTTATAATCATTGACATTATATTTGCATGCAATATACTTCCATACATATCCGGAAATGCTTTGCCCGTATAACTGTCATTTAGTGGCGTAAAAAATACATCTTCCAATGCCATATTCGAATCTATTCCATTTCTTGTTGATATTCTGCCAATTACCACAAGCTTATTTCTTAAATATTCAGGTTCAAAATTCCTGTTTAAAATGTCTTCTACTTCCATCCTTGAAAAGTGATAATTTCCAAGGTAATTAATCATTTCCTGCTCTTTGTTACGTGATTTCAGCTTCTTGATTGCTTCTGGCTTATATTTCTTAACCAATTCTACTGAAAACGAATTATACTCTTTATTGCCTACTTTCATTTTTGGAGTAAAATGCCTGATTGTGTGAACTCTTTCATCATATACTGCAAGAAAGTTATCAAATCCCTCAACCCCAAATTGCGTAAAGTACCTGTCTGACCTTTCTATTTTTTTGTAGCTGTTTGTCTCCCTATCAAAATCTTCAAAATGTATCGAAAAAACAAGATTAGGAGTCTCTTTCAGAACCATTGCCAGCAATTCGTTTTCTTTTTCAAAATCACTCTTCCTGATTATCTTTTTTATTCCTATTGTTTTTGGATTACATGATTTAACTATCATCAATACTCTTGCCAGTTGGATATTTCTGAGTTCCTCATTATCTTCTATACTATTTATTAAAATCATATTTGTATCGGCTTCGATTTGGTCTCTTTCAACAATTTTTGAATCCACTATATCTGTTATTCTGAAATCACTTAATGATAATTTTAATGGTTCAAACATCTTGAAACTAAACAGCATGGGAAAGAGAAGCATCCCTAAAAATAGCAATACAGTACAGATTATATGGTCCCATTTAAAAAATCTCATCTATCAACTTTCCTTTTCTTGGTCCGTTTTAAATTCATCTACAAATCTTTCTGATGCTCTACCGATTAATTTCTTCTTTACCTTGTTATAAACATTCTTAATTATTGGCTTGAAAGACCCGTGATACAACTCAAAACTTGTTGCTGAAAACAGTATCCCAAATACAGTCGCATCTCTTAATCCAATATCATAGGTAAACCAATAGAACACATAAATCATTATCGTGAACATCAATACCAACTCAGACATGGTAATTATCAAATTAGCCATCTCGTATGCATCCTCATATCTAACAGATATAAAATAAAACAATGCCATGTTGCAATAGACTATGAAAAAAGTTATAAGTAATTTCAACCATTGAGATGAAGTCGCAATATAATCTTCTTCCCTTATCATTGATATCACATTAGCATGAACCACAACACCATACATATCCGGAATCGCCTTGCCTAAATAGTGCTCATTCATCGGTGTAAAGAATATATCTTCAAATACCAATGTATTAATGTCAGGTCCTAAAAACCCCATAAGCACTATTTTATCTTTTAAAAAGCTAAGATCAACTTTATTTTGTAATACGTCATTTACATCAAGAGCTGTATATTTATGATTATAAATATTTCTCTTATAATTGACGAATTCAACTTCGTTATCCCTTGCGAGAAACTTTTTAACTTTCTCAGGGTAAACCTTCTTAGCCACTTCTACTGCAAAGAACAAATATATACTATCTTTAATTATTTCTTTCGGTGTTATTGCTCTTACTACTCTGAATCCTGCACTCTCATCAGTTACAATATTCGCATAAGCATTCACAGCTTTGCTACTGAATAAAGGATGAGAAAATAAAACAGTATCAAATATAAAATCATCATCAAAATCGACTGCTTGACTGACTATTACCAAGTTCTTTACTTTGCTGAGAGCATCAGACAAAGCACTGTCTAAATCATGATTTTTCCGGTTTCGGAAAAAGCTATCAATTCCAATTACTCTCGGCTCGTATGAATTTACTTTATTTACTAAGTCAGCAATGCCACCTCTATTCAACTCACCAATATTTACAAGAACAATATTCGTATCTTTTTCAATCTCATCATAATCTCTGAGTTGAGAAAACACTATATCTGCTGCATTAAAATCTTGTATTGTGTTTTGTATTGGGTCTAAAAAATCTATTGTGAATATCACAGGTAGAAATTTTATGATTCCAAAGACAACTAACGTCGCAAACAAGTTGTCCCAACTTAAAAATCTTATCTTTTTAGAACGATTAATAACCATTTAGTCATTAATTCCTTTTCAAATATACAAAATTATTTTATTATAATGAAAAAAATATTAATATTTTTTAACAAAAATTTAAATTATTTTTTAAAGAACTTAATTGTTAATTACAAATTAGATAATTTTAATTAATTATTAAACAACTAATTTCATTTTAATTATTTTATTATAATTAGACATAAAACAATCATAAACTTTTTAATATCAATGAATTAAATCAATTCCACTACAACAGGGCAATGGTCAGAACCCATAATATCAGGCATTTGATAGCAATTTTTCAAGTATTTTTTCATGCTATTTGAACAAAAATGGTAATCTATACGCCAGCCGATATTATTTTCCCTGGCTCTTCCCCTATGACTCCACCAGGTATAGTGCCCTCCTTCTTTTATGAATTCCCTAAAGCAATCTATATAACCTTTATCTACAAATGTATCCAATTTCTCTCTTTCTATTTTCAAAAAACCTGATGTATTCACATTTTCATCAGGTCTTGCCAAGTCAATCTCCTTATGAGCAGTATTGTAATCACCGCAAACAATTATGTTTTGATTCATTTTTGAGAATGTTTCAAGGTATTCGAAAATTGCGTCATAAAATTCTAATTTATAGTCTAATCTTTCATTGTCGGTATAACCTTTCGGAAAATAAATATTCAGAAGAATAAATTTTTCAAAATGAGTTTCAACAATTCTACCTTCTATGTCGAATTTTTCTATTCCAATCTTGTAGTTAACTTTTTTAGGTTTTATTTTGCTGAATGTCGCAACTCCGCTGTATCCTTTTTTTCTTTCGCATGAGTGATAATATGCGTAATAACCATTAGGAATTCTTGTTTTTTCATCAATTTGCTCAACATCTGCTTTTGTTTCTTGTAAGCAAATAATGTCTGGTTTTTGAGAATAAATAAAATCGAAAAGCTTATTTTCATGGTCCACTTTATCGAATCTCCTACTT
>RCNQ01000315.1 GCA_003731675.1 Bacteroidetes/Chlorobi group bacterium ChocPot_Mid | reverse complement strand
TTTCATCCTTCGACGGGCTCAGGATGACGGTTATTTTATTTCATCCTTCGACGGGCTCAGGATGACGCTTGTTTTATTCATCCTTCGACGAGCTCAGGATGACGGTTATTTTATTCATCCTTCGACGAGCTCAGGATGACGGTTATTTTTTTTCATCCTTCGACGAGCTCAGGATGACGGTTATTTTCTTTCATCCTTCGACGGGCTCAGGATGACGGTTATTTTATTTCATCCTTCGACGGGCTCAGGATGACGGTTATTTTTTTCAACCTTCGACGAGCTCAGGATGACGGTTATTTTGTTTCATCCTTCGACGAGCTCAGGATGACGGTTGTTTTATTTCATCCTTCGACGGGCTCAGGATGACGGTTATTTTATTTCATCCTTCGACGGGCTCAGGATGACGGTTATTTTTTTTCATCCTTCGACGGGCTCAGGATGACTATTTGTTTCATTCATCCTTCGACGAGCTCAGGATGACGGTTGTTAATCAATTAGAATTACTTCGTCACCTTCAAAATTTTTAATCTTTAATCTTAAATCATCATTAATCCTTTTTGGTGTTTTTGTTTTCGGGTCAACGTGAGTCAAAGTTGCAGAAGCACTCACTAAAATAATTCCATTTTTAAGTCTAATAATATTTCGAAATGAAAAGGATGAATTTCTTATTTGCGAAATTCGTGTTAAGACCTGGTACTCGTCATCAAATCCTGCAACATTGAAATAATCAATTTCTGCATGAACAGACATAAATAGAAGCTCATTTATTAAGCTAATATTATTCAATCCAATATTTAAATTTCTCAGATATTCAATTCTTGCTGTTTCGAGCCAATAAAAATATTGGAGATTGTGAACAACCCTGTAAGAATCAACTTCAGCAAATCTAACCCTGCCTTCGTAAATAAATTTGAATTTTGATAATTCTTCGGATAATTCATTAAGCCGCTGTTCTTTTGTTCTATTCATTTACATCAACCTCATTATCATCAGTACCTTCAAGTTCCATTAATTCCTCAATTTTTTTATTTACTTTTGTGTGTTTTATATAGAATTTTGTGTAAGAGTTATCATCACCTTTTTCAAGAAAAGTTCTGAATAATTTTATATCCTCTTTAAGGTCAAATATAATTTCCTTGATGGAAAACAAGTAATCAAAATCTTCTTTTTTCAGATATTTTGATTTGTTGTATTGTGCAAGATGTTCGTTGATATTGTTAAGTTGTTTGTCTAAGGTAAATAAGGCACTGTCAAAAACTTCATAGTTATCAGTGTTATCAACATTATCATTCATTATTGTAATTGCCAAATATGTCTGGAACAAATTAGTTGATACAAGCAGACTAATTGATTCCATTAATTTTTCTCCGCATGTAGAGTCAATATTCTTTTGGGCAAATGCAGAGGAGTGCATGAGAATAAAGGTTAAGAGGATTGATAAAATATATATTAACTTTTTCATTATATCACCATAATCTTATTTTGTAACATTTTTTTCAATGACTGATTTAATAATATCTGCAGCTTTTGTAGCTTTTTGTTTGCTAATTTGAAAATGAAAAACAGCTCTGAAAGTGTTTTCTCCGAACTGGATTAATTTAACACCATTTTTGCTACATTCATTTTCAAAGAAATTCGAATTGATTTTTTCACTATGCTTAAAAATGACAATATTAGTCTGAACCCTCGATAAATCAATGTTGATATATTCAGATTCATTCAATTTCTGTGCAAAAAGTTTTGCTGTTTTGTGAGTTTCAGCTAATAGCGGAAAATGATTCTTAATGGCGTACAGCCCAGCTGAGGCAATTATACCAGCTTGTCTCATCCCTCCTCCCATAACTTTTCGGAATCTTCTGGCACTTTTTATGTTTTCTTTCGTACTGGCGACCAGTGAACCTATGGGTGCTCCCAGACCTTTGGAGAGACACACTGAGACTGTATCGAATGGCTTAGCAAAATCTTTGAGGTTAATTCCACTTGCTGCAGATGCTTCCCATAGGCGGGCACCATCACAGTGGAATTTTAAATTATTTTTCTTAACAACTTTAGCTAACTTTTTAATATTTTCAATAGGAATAATTGTTCCGCCGTGTCTGTTATGTGTGTTCTCTATGCACACCAGTGAAACATTCGGGTAATGTTCATTGTCGGGATGAATACACTTTTCAATATCAGATTCATTGATAATACCTTTTTCGGTTGAAATCCTTTTTAATTGAATGCCTGATAGCAATGCAGGAGCTCCAGCTTCATAATGAAAAATGTGTGATTCGCCCTCGACTAACACTTCGTCAGCAGGTTTAGTGAGTATGTGCAGTGAAATCTGATTAGCCATGACACCGGAAGCAACAAATAATGAGGCTTCCTTACCTAATAAATCTGCAACATATTCTTCGAGTTCATTCACAGAAGGATCTTCTCCAAAAACATCGTCACCGACTTTAGCATTGGCTATTACTTTTCGCATCTCAGGAGTTGGGACAGTCACAGTATCACTACGAATATCAATAAAATCTATCATTTTACATCAGAAGGTTAATATAACTTAAATGAAAATAATTAACAGATATAAATTCTCCAGCCCATAATACAATTCCAATTGATAAAGGGATTGAAAGGTTATCGTCCATTTTGAGCATTGTAGAAGCGGCTTCTGCAATTCCTCCGACGAATGCGGCAATTACACCAAAGAAATAAAAAGTCCAAGGTGCTGATAAAAGATTACCAATAACAATAATAACTAAAATTGCAGAAATCCAAAAAGCTGACGTACCCTCCCAACTTTTCCTAACAAACAAAGGATGTTTACCAAATTTCCTGCCAATTAGAGCTGAACTTATATCTGAAATAATCAGTATTGAAAATCCTGTTACAACTAATGTTTTAGGGAAAATAATAATACAAACAACAGCTGAAATCAATACCCATGTAGCCCCATTTAAAGTAAAAACATCATAAAATTCATGTGGTCTCAATATTTTTCCAAAAATTTTATGGAAAAATTCTCTAAATTTACTTTTTTTTCTACTGGCAAAATCAATTATTATTGATAATATTGTCATGGGGATTAGAATGCTAAGAGCTAGCTCTTTGGTAATAAATGAATATACAATCGGAATTGACAGGGAAACCATGTGAATGCTTTTCCTGACAACTTCTTGTTTATAAGATATTTCAAAATCATTAGGCATAAAAATATAATATTATGTTAAAAATAAAATCTTTTGCAAAAATCAACATTGGTCTTGAAGTTCTTTATAAAAGAGATGATGGATTTCACGAAATAAACACAGTATTTGCTAAAATTGGATTATTCGATGAAATCATCATTGAGCCTTATAAAGAACTTTTTGTTGAATGTATTCCAAGTTTGGATATACATCAAGAACAAAACCTCGCATATAAATCAGGCAAATTAATTCAAAATTTGTTCGCCTGCAAATCAAAAGGTGCAAAAATTACAATTTTAAAAAAAATTCCTTTAGGTGGTGGACTTGGAGGTGGCAGTTCAAATGCTGCTTATGTAATGATTGGTTTAAATAAATTTTGGGATATTAACGCCTCGGAATCTGAATTGCAAAGGATTTCTTCTCAATTAGGTTCAGATGTACCATTCTTTTTTGGTGGTAATTTTGCTATTGGTAAAGGTAAGGGGGAAATATTAGAGTATTTTGATTTTAGGTTACCTTATCACATCCTTTTAGTAATACCTAAAGTTAAGATTAATACAACTTGGGCATATTCTAAATTGGATAGGGGAAAAGAACTCAGAACTGCAAGT
>RCNQ01000314.1 GCA_003731675.1 Bacteroidetes/Chlorobi group bacterium ChocPot_Mid | reverse complement strand
TGGGTTTTATAAATACTTCGGTATTGACAATGATTCAGCTTCTGTTTACATAGGACTGACAAAATATAATAAACAATTAAACAAAAAAGATACAATAGCTGAAGCTTCAGAAATATTAAGTAATTGTAACGAATATAAAATGTTCGATTTAAAATTAAATTATTATAAAGATATTCAACCTGACACAATAAAAATTGCAATTATTTCAAGTGCTGGAGGTCGAAATTTTGGAGATTCCTCCACTGCAAGAGTAGGTTCGGTACTCTTTATTGATGAATTATCCCTTGAATTACTAAATGGTAAGATAATTAAGATAAATACAGGAGTGAAATAATTTGAAGAGTTTAATTTTTATTTTATTATTCACAACAAATGTCTTTGCAAATGATTTTTTGCAATTTAGTGATTATGGAATCAAGGCAGGTGCTATTTATGGCGGACCTATACCAACAAAATCATTAAGTAATCTTGACGCAAGCCCTCTGTTAGCACCAAATTTAGGAATTTATTATAATTATCAATTTAGCGAAAACATAAGCTTACATTCTGAGTTAACTTTTACAATGAAAGGTGCCTCTTTCAACACTTCTTATCGCAGGGATACTCTTGCTGAAACCGAGATAGAAGGACAGAAAGGAACTGTTCCCACATTTTATACAGCATTGATTAATGGTGATATGAGTGTTATATATCTCGAAATCCCAATATTTTTCAGCTATGACATTTCAGAAGATATTAAAATGTCAATAGGGGTGCAACCATCCTTTATTATTGGTGGGAAAAATGACATCAATGCAAGGGTAATAGTCGGTGAAGGTGGATTTTACGATGATATTAAAAGGTATTATGACAACATGAGGTTTCTTAATTTTTTTGATTTTGCTCTTTGCCTTGGAGGATTTTATAATATTTCAGAAACTTTTAGTATTGGACTTTATGGCTCAAGAGCAATTACACCACTTTACAAAGACAGTTTTAAGACTGACCCCTCATTAGAAACCGGCAAAATGTATAATACCCAGATTACTGGTTCATTATATTATCGCTTATAACTTTGACTATTGTTTTCCAGATAGTTTAACTAAAAAATTCATATAAGCATTGTTGATAGCAGGTAGATTTTTTGTGTATTTAAGTAACCTGAAATAATGATTGTAAGCTTCCTGCATCAAATTTTTCCTTTCGAAGTATTGAGCAATCAATAGTCCTCCAATAATGGAATTATCATCATCAACAGAAGATTTAATCGATTCAATATCGGCATTTATCATATTTTCAGAGTTGTTATCAATGATGAATATATAAGGTTCATCAGACATCCTGATTTTACCTCCGGTATTTGTAGTTACACACCAATGATAAAAACCAGGTTTTTGAATTTTCAATGTGTTTAAATCCAAATTAAATGTAGTATCTTTTGTTTTTATAGCTGTTATCTCTTCAGAGAAATTATTTTTGAGAATAAACGTATATTCTTCTGCATTTTTTTCAGGGAACCATGAGAATTTTATGGACTTACCCATTACATTACAATTTTTTGGTAAAAATGTTGCTATTCTTTGTGTATCGAAAAAACTTCTTTCTGTACTCAGTGAAAAGCTTGTTCGCTTACCTGAAGTTTCCTTAATAGATTCGAGCAGAAATTCAAAATATTTTTTCGCCACATTGTAATTTACTTTTTTGGCTTTTTTTGACAAGTCATCAATTTTGAATTTTCCTGCTTTGCTTATCTCCATTATATATCCATTTTGATTTTGAAGGCAAAGATAAGAATTCTCTGAAGTAATGATTGTTGAACCAGGGTAAATTTCTTTACCTACGAGTAAAGGTTTTGGGTTACTGTCAGTTTTGCCCTGCAATTGAACATTGCCATTAACTAAATAAACCTTGAAAATATTGTCTTGGGCAAATGATTCCGATTTTATCAGCAAATTTGCAAACAATATTACTAACAAATATTTTACGATACTCTTTTTCATAATATCTCCCCAATAATGAAAAAAATAATTACACAACAATATCAATTATAAATTACAAAATTTTCATTAAATATAAAAAATTTAATTTTCTTGATTTTTGTTTATATAGAAAAAAAGAGTGGACTTCAATCAGATAAGTTTTGGATTTAGAAAATCGAGCAAACTGACTTCCCAAAGAGGAATTTCGATGTTCAATTCCCCTGATATTTTGGAATTGCTCATTGCTGAAAATTTAGGTCTTTTGGCTGGTAATTTGAAATAATCTTGTGAAACAGGTTCTATTTTTGTATTCAATTCAAGGTGTTTTATTATTGTTTCAGCCCATTGAAATCTTGAGCAGTAACCACTGTTGGTCAAATGGAACATTCCTTCAAGACCCTTTCTTATGCTATTTAGAACAACATCAACTATAACTTGTGTTGAAGTTGGTACCGAAATCTCATCATCTGTAACTTTTAAAATTTCTTTATCTATAGCCCATTGCATCAATTTGAAAATAAAGTTCTGTGTACCGCTACCGTAAACCCAGCTGAGACGAAAAAGCAGATAGTCATCCAGTTCATTTTGCAGTAAATGTTCACCAGCCAACTTACTTTTTCCGTATGTATTGATGGGATTGGTCTCATCTATTTCGGAATACATACCATTGGTTTTCTTCCCATCAAAAACGTAATCAGAACTGAAGTGAATTAAAAAAGCGTGGTTTTTATATGCTGAGTATGCAAGATATTTAACTGCTTCTGCGTTAACATTAAAAGCCATTTCTTTGTTGTATTCAGCCGCATCAACGTCATTGTATGCAGCACAATTTATAACTATCGAAGGTTTGACAAATGAGAATAAATTCGTAACTGCCTGATAATCGCAAATATCAACTTTGTCTATATCAACAGCAACAAAGTCTTTTCTAAGCTCTGTTAATTTGTCTTCAAATTCAGAGCCTAATTGACCGTGGTTGCCTATTAGAAGATATTTCATTATAAATCAATCAGATGATTCTATATATCTTGCGAAAATAAAATTAAGACCATATTCGTATCTGGTCTTACCTAAAATACCAATGAAATCATTAGCGGCAAATCGGGCAAGTTTTTCATTTGCAATCGTCTTATCTTCGTTGTAAACAAAAAATATTGCACCGTTTTCAGCTCTGACGACCAATGTATGTCCTTTTTGAACCAAATCAAGAGCCATTGGCTTTGTTAATTTGCGAAACTTTCCTGTTACAGCATCATCAAGTAATATAATCTGACATCTTAAAGCAATTTT
>RCNQ01000313.1 GCA_003731675.1 Bacteroidetes/Chlorobi group bacterium ChocPot_Mid | reverse complement strand
TCCAAAGCATTATTTGCCTTGTAGCTCAAGTCTGAGTAAGGTATCCAGTAATCATCTAATGGCATACCTTCTGAAGAATCGGCAAGCACCAAAACTATTTTCCCCGTAACGTCAATACCATCGTAATCATCGTAGCCAAGCTCTTTAGCAGTAACACCATAGCCACAAAAAACGACTTGCACCTTGCTAACGCTCCCATTTTTACTAAAACGCATTGGCAACCAATCTTTACCTGCATTCCAAGTTTTTGTCCTTGATTTAAGCATATCGTCAGGTACTCCCGGTTTACGAATCAGGACATCGAAAGAAACCTCACTACCTTTACCAATAGCAAGAGTATCTGCATACTTAAACGATTTGAAATAACTTCCATCAATCGAAGACAGTCCGTAATCCTTGAATTTTCCTGCTAAATACTCAGTCGCCTTAGCATTTTCTGCTGTCCCCGAAAATCTTCCTTTCATCTCAGCACTCGATAGAAAAGAAACATGCGACTTAATCTGATTTGCGACATCGTCTGCTGTTTGCGACGAAGATTGCTCATAACTGACAAAAATAATCGTCAGAATTAATACGAGTAATGATATTGGTTTCATCTTATTTCTCCCGAAATTTGTAATAATAATACAAAATTACAATATAATATGCTTAAACTTATATTTTTTCGGGAAATGAACAAAATTTTTTTTCTTAAATTTCGGATGTATTTGAATTAAAAATATTTTTACTCAAGAAATAAATGAAAATAAATAATTTCTCTTTATCAACACCATTTTCCCGAAACATTTTCAGATTTAGTTGTTATCAAACTTTCTATGGTCTGAACTTTTTGTTCTTTACATCTTTTTTATAATTCTTTAACATCTTACCAAACTCCTTATCCCTTTTACGTCTTTCTTCAACTGATGATTCAAAAAATTTGTTTTCTTTTTCAATTTTCAAATAATTTTCATAAGTAGATTTGTCTATTTCGGCATTTTCAACTGCTGCAATTACCGCACAACCAATCTCATTAATATGCTTACAATCCTTGAATTTGCAATTTTCGGAAACCTGATAAATTTTATCGAATGTTATTTCCAATCCTTCATTAGTCCCCGCAACAGCCACTTCTCTCATACCTGGATTGTCAATTAAAATACCACCATTTTCAAGAACTATTAATTCTCTGTGACTTGTAATATGTCTTCCCTTATTCGTACTTTGACTTATTGTATCTGTCCTCATTATTTGTCTGCCCGAAAGATTATTCAAAAGAGTAGATTTGCCTACACCCGATGAACCAAGCATGCAATATGTTTTTCCTCTTACAATAAACTTATTAATTTCACTGTATCCCTCTTGAGTCTCGTTACTTATCGCAATGACCGGGACATCGTTAATTCTTACTTTTATGCTTTGTAAAATTTCATTTAAACGCAGTTCATCTATCAAATCAATTTTGCTGAGTACGATTACAGGTTTTACTTTCGATGAATTGCATATTGTTAGGTATCTTTCCAATCTGTTGATGCTATAATCCCGGTCAACCGCTTGTAACAAAAAAGCAAAATCAATATTTGCGGCAATAATTTGAACTTCTCCAAATTCGGCAATTGCCTGCCTTTTAATTACTGAATACCTTGGAAAAATCTTGTGAATTATGGCGAAATTGTTTTCATAAGTTAACATTGCTACCCAATCACCTACGGCGGGGTAGTCTTCACCGTTTTTAGCAGTAAACCGCATGTTACCAGTTATTTCAGCTTCATATTCATCTTGAGTTGTTCTTACGATAAACCGTTCCTTATGTTCGGCACTAACTCTTCCAATCTCGAAATCATCGAGTTTATTTTCAATTCTATAAGCTTCAAACTTATCATTGTAGCCCAATTCTTTTAAAATCATTTTAGTACATTATTTCCTATAAATTATAATATATATTCATTTGAATTTTGCCTGATAAACACCATTTCCCTAAAATAATTTTCCGAAAGTAATTGTTTATTGAAAAATTTTCAAAACAACAAATGTTAGATTGAAAATCAATAATGATATTTGCAGGATACGATTACTATTTCATCATCTGTAACTTTGTAAACTAAGCGGTGTTCATTAGTTATTCTTCTGGACCAATAACCCTGAAATTCATGTTTCAATGGTTCAGGTTTGCCAATTCCCAGAAAAGGTTGTTTTTGGATATCTACTATTATCTTAGCGATTTTTTTGTAAATCTTTATGTCAGTTTTTAACCACGCATTATATTGCTCAAAAGCAATTTTTTCAAATCTAATCTTTCTCATTAGCTGCTTTTAAAATTTCATCAAAAGGAACTTCGATGAGATTTTTGTTTTGTTCGACGTTTTTAATTGATTCCATCAGAATTTCATGATTTTTTTTGGAATGTCTCAGATAATCCGTCTCGTCATAGCTTTCTACTGATATTACTACCTGATCTGTAGGAATCATCTTTTTCAGATTTTCTATAAACTCAAGATTGAGTTCATCTTTTTTCAAAGTATATGTTGCATACATTTAATCACCTTAATAATATTTTGTTATTTATGAAACGTATCAATTATAAAATATTTTACTTAATCAAAACCACTTTCCCAATTGGAAATGAAAGATAAAAATTACAATCAAGTAAACGCATTTTTTCATAACAATTCCAGTTTTTGTTAATGAACATATATACAATGACACTTTAAAAGTCAAAAAGTCTCAGAAATTTATTAAATTTATATTATTTTGGTTGATAATTATTTATGAGTTTAATAAACATCATCGTGAGAACCTACTGCCAGCAATAATATAGCATCAACATTTTCACCACTTTCTTTATCAACTGCTTTGACAAACTGAAATACTATACGAAGTTTAAAATTAATACTGCAAGCCCAACAATCATTCAGCTCGCCTTTTAGTTGGTGAGTTTTTAGTTTTGCATCGAATACATTTTCAGATAGCAGGTTAAGGGTTTCATTCAATTCAACTGCAAAATCAGAATTATTCCGTTACTGTTTTCTTGCAGTTTTAATGAAATTTGTCGTTTTTACAAGCTTGTGACTCAAGACAGGATTTCTTTCATGATTTCATCAACACTCGATGTTTTTTTGTCCCCGGTTTCATATTCCTTTTGGGATTCTTTGACAGCAGAAATCAGACTTTTCCTCTTTTCTTCAGCAATTCTTTTTTGTAAAATATCAACAAATGATTCCTGCTCGTCAAGCGACAGGTTTGAAGTCTCATCTAATATTTCATAAAAATTACTCATATTAATCCCAATATTAAAATCATATTTATGTAAATATTATAACGATTACTATTATAGCTTATTTTTAATTAATCTAAACGATTATATATCATCTTTTCAAAATAATTCGCAATACATATATGTTACTAATCATATATACAATGACACTTTAAAAGTCAAAAAGTCTCAGAAATAATGTAAAAATAATATAATATCCAATAAAATTATTTATTTTGTTATTTGCCTTATTAATATTATGTCAAAAAGTAAAATGAATTATCATGGAAACAATTAGTGTTGAGTTGATAAATCCGAAAGCTAAGCAATTGATTTTGAATCTTGCTTCACTGGATTTAATCAGAATAAAAAGCATGAAAGAGCAGGATGTGGCTTTCAAAAAATTATTATCAAAACTTCGGAAAAAGAATTCTTTGAGTTATGAAGAAATAACCGAAGAAGTCGAAACTGTCAGAAAAGCAAGATATGCCGAAAAAAAGAATTAAAGTTATCATTGACACCAATATTTGGATCAATTACTTGTTAACTAATTCATTTAGAAAAATTGACCATTGATTGAATCGGATAGTATTCTATTAATTGTTTCTGAAGAGCTGATAAGTGAATTTTTAAGTGTTATACACAGACCAAAATTTAAAATTATCATTGATGATTCTGACATTGATTTAATTTTTCAAACTCTTTTAAGAAAGTCAGAATTGGTTCATGTAAAAACTGATTTAAATCTTTGCCGAGATTCTAAAGATAATTTCTTGCTTAATCTCGCCATAGACAGTCATACCGATTATCTCGTAACTGGTGATAGTGAATTATTTATTATGAAAAAAATTGGTTTTACAAAAATTATTGAAATCAAAAAATTCTTAGATTTATTCTGATGTGCTATTGATTCGACAGATTAAAAGAAAAAGCCGTCCCTTTTTCAGGGACAGCTTTTCGTACTTGATTCATATCAGCAATTAATTTATGCTGACTTCTATTTCTTTTGGTTTCGATGGCTCAACTTTTTCTAAAGTGATGTTCAAAACACCATTTTCGAATTTGGCTTTGATTTTATCTTCTTTTACATTGTCCGGTAAGACAAATGAGCGAGTGAATTCACCAAAGACTCTTTCCATTCTTATATAACTTTCATTTTCTTTCTTTTCTTCGTGTTTCTTTTCGCCTCTGATTTGCAAAATGTTATCGTCATTTATCGTTACTTTTATGTTTTCTTTACTGATACCAGGAATTTCTGCTGTGATATAAATGTGCTTTTCATCTTCCTTAATATCAGTTACCGGAAGAAATCTGCTCGAACCAAAGTTCAAATCCCTGAAAAAAGAGTCTTGTTCGAAATCGCTGATAAAATCATTCATTCTCTTTGCCAATGCATCGAAACCCCTGAACGGATTATATTTTACGAGTGCCATAACAAAAACCTCCTTTTTATTTTATAAATTGTTTAACATAACATTTATAAATTCAAAATTATTTACAGCAATCTAATATGTAAATACTGTGCCAAAACAGATAAATCTGTTTTTTTGTCACAAGTAACTGCAATTATGACAAATGGTTAGATTATATAATGTAAAAATGTCACACTATTATGTAAAAAAGGCAGTGATTGATCTTAATGCTTGAAAATTGACTTGATTTTTCTTAATTCTGCCTGTGTAAAAAATCCCATTGTGCTGATTATTACAAAGAAAAGAACTAACCCAAACACCCTTGCTATGAATGAATAAATAATTGGCATATCAGCAGTTAATACCATCGCTAAGGCGTAAATTCCACATGTGAGCAGGAAAATTTTTATTAATCTAAACCATTCATACTCAATAGGATAGATTTTTCGGGAATAAATATAAAGCACAACGGCACTAATAAAATATGAACCCAAAGTAGTCCATGCCGCTCCCCAATAACCAATAAACGGTATTAAAATAAAATTCATTACTATATTCAAAATTGCTCCAAATCCAATAGCTAACGGCAAATACTTAGTCTTCTTTTCAATATGGAATCCGCAGGCAATATTGTTGTAAACGCCATTGAAATAATAAGCGAAAAGCACAATTGGTATTATTCCCATTCCACTCCAGTATTCAGGGTTAATAAACTTACCACCGACAAATGGCATTCGCACAAGATAATCCATAAACATCGATGTTACAAGAAAAATAACAGCCGCTATCATGGTGAAATATGTTAATATTCTTGCGAAAAGTTTTTTTGCGTCAGCGTCTTTGTAATGACTAAGATAAAATGGCTTCCAGGCATATTCAAAGACCGATACAAGCATTATCATCGGTATTCCAAGCTTGTAATTGCACTGGTACAGAGCAAATTCCATTGTGCTTACCATGGGTTTCAAAATCCAGCGGTCACCTACCTGAAGAATTATGCCAGAAAGCATTGCAGGGATTGTCGGTATTCCGAACTTAAGCATTTCCCAAAGTAATTTAAAATCAAATTTGAAATTGATTTTCGTGTAAATAATCTGCACAAAAACCAGTCCGCCGATTGCATTTGCAATTATTTGTGCCCAAAGAACGCCTTCGATTCCCCACCTCAGCACTACAACGAAAATAACATTTAA
>RCNQ01000312.1 GCA_003731675.1 Bacteroidetes/Chlorobi group bacterium ChocPot_Mid | reverse complement strand
CCCATTCGGAACAAGGTCTTTTTAATTTCTTTAAAGCACCATTCCTCTCCAAATTTTCTAATATTTCTTAAATCTGCTTCTGAACCTGAAATATATAGTTCTCCTACTTTATCAATTAGTTCATCTGCAATTTTATAAATATAATCTCCATGATAGCCATTTTCTGGAAAGGGATAATCTGCATCACCAAGCTTTTGTTTGTATCTTGCAAATATAGATTCGGCAAGGACATTCATTTGATTGCCTGCATTATTGAAGTAATATTCACGGGTTACATCGTACCCAAGCCATTCATAAAAATTAGCTACTGTATCGCCTAAAGCGGCATTGCGACCATGTCCCAAATGCAGTAATCCTGTAGGATTACAACTAACATATTCGACATTTACTTTTTTTCCTTCACCAGTATTTATTCTTCCTAAATTATCACCTGATAAATATAGCTCCTTAATAGCATTGGCATAAAATTGTTCAGAAAATTTAATGTTAATAAATCCTGGTCCTGCAATTTGGACAGCTTTAACTAATTTATCATCATAAATTAAATTTGAAATTAATTCCTCAGCAATTTTTAGAGGAGCTTTTTTTAAAACCTTAGAGAGCTTCATCGCAATATTAGTTGATAAATCCCCATGTTCCTTGTTCTTAGGTATATCAAATTCTAATAAATTATCATCCTTAACATTAAGTTTTCCTAAAGCTTCGACAAAAATTTCAGATATATATTTTGTAAACATTTTCCCTTTTTTGATAATTACAAATCTTAAAAAATTTAATAAATATTTCTATAAGTATTTAATCTCTACTATAAGTTTTAACTTTCCCATCATCGTCCACAGAATAAAATTTTGCATCTCCCCATAACTTTTCCAGTTGATAAAAGTTTCTTGCTTCTGGCAACATAATATGCATTACTACATCGAAGAAATCAAGAAGAACCCAATAAGAACCGGCTAAACCTTCGACTTTTGGTTTTTCAATGCCTAATTCTCTGCACTTTTCAATAATTGACTCTGACAATGCCCACATTTGTGTATCACTGTTACAAGTGCAAATGACGAAATAATCTGATGGTGCTGTGTCAATTTTTCTCAAATCAAGAATATGAACATTTTCAGCTAATTTTTCAATACAAACTCTTGCACAAAATGTTGCTAATCCTTTTGTAGTTTTTGGTTTTCCTTTTTTAACCAATAATCATCCTCCCGAAATTAATATATTAAAATTTATTTTGAATCTAAAATTTTATTCTTATTTCATTTAAATGCTTTTAAATTTTTAAAATCACTGCCAATAACGATACTTCCTCTCAAATATAACGAAGAATCAATATCATGAATGATTTTTGATTCAGGTACACCAATTGCATTTGCGAGTTTTTTCGCAGATAAAGTGTCACCAATCCAATCAATCACAAATGAGAATTTAGTTTGCTGATTATAATTTCCGACATCAACAACATCAAAACCCTTATCTCTCAAGTAGTCCCTGACTTTGCTTGCCAAACCTTTAACACCGCAACCATTCAATACGCTTATTTGTATCATTTCATTATTATTCAGTTTTCCGATTTGATTGTCAGGCATCTTTTCTGATTTATTAGCAGAAACGAACTTGAATATCATGGAAATTATAAATACTAAAATCAACAGAGATAATAATGAGATTAATGATATACTCAATATTTTACTTTTTGTTTTTTTATCCATATAAAATCAAATATTTAAATACAAAAATCATTTTTAATTTTCCATAAGAAACTTTTTTTTACCTTTTAATTCTGCTAAAAGAATCTTTCTTGCCCGGAAAAGATGAGCTTTGACAGTACCAATAGGAATATCAAGTTTTTTTGCTATGTCAATATAATCCATTTCAAATTCATGTCTTAATTTAATGATTTCACGATAATTTTCAGGCAATTTATCAATGGCATGATTGATAATATCACGTTTTTCTTTATTCAGAAATTCAGTATCAGGTCTTGCTGAAGTATCTTCAATCTGTATATATTGGTCATCATCCTCATCGAAGACTGGCTGACTCAATGACACTGTCTGAAATCTTTTTTTTCTTAAAAAATCTATGCAATTATTTGATGCAATTCTGTAAATCCAAGCAGAGAACGCAAATCCAAACTGAAAAGTGTCCAATGCATTATAAGCCTTTATAAATGTTTCCTGTGTTAAATCATCAATGTCATCTTCATCTTTAACCATTTTTCTGATTAAATTCGAAATCAGCTTTTTGTACTTATTTTGAAGTAGGGTAAAAGCATTTCTGTCGCCTGACAAAACTCGTTTGACAGCTTCAAAATCTTCCTCCATATTTGCTTTACTATTTAAGTCCAAAAGTTCCAATCGAAAATAAATTATACATTCTTTATCAATAAAATAAAAATCTAATTACTTAGTAAAACTTCATTTTATTATCTCAAATAATTACTTGCCTCTGTACTCCATACCTTTAATTAACCAATCAGGAGCAGGAGTTTTAAGTATAAAATGGTCAAAGAATTCCTGCATTTTTATGGCATAATCCAAACGGTTTGGATATTTATCAGGCCAATGCCCTTCTCCCCTGTATTGCAGGAAAATACATTGCTTATTTAATCTTCGCATAGCAAGATATAGCTCAATGCCTTGTTCCCACGGCACAGCCCAATCTTCATCACCAAACATTAACATAAATGGCGTTTTTATTTTAGGAACTTGGAATATTGGTGAATTATTAAGATAATTGTTCAAAGAGTCCCATAGTGTCCCCCCTATTCTGCTTTGGAACTTTTCATACTGGAACTGTCTTGCCAAACCTGTTCCCCATCGAATTCCACCATAAGCACTTGTCATATTGCCTACTGGGGCACCAGCAACTGCGGCGGCAAATAAATTAGTCTGAGTAATAATAAACGCTGTTTGGTATCCGCCCCAAGAATGCCCTTGAATTCCAATTGCTGTTGAATCTACATATCCTTGTTTGATTAGATTCCTGACTCCTGATACTATGCAATCAGTGGCGTCATAACCCGGATTTCCTGCTTTATATATAATATCAGGATGAAATATTATATACCCTTTGCTTGTATAAACCGGGTAAACTGGTCTATGACCGAT
>RCNQ01000044.1 GCA_003731675.1 Bacteroidetes/Chlorobi group bacterium ChocPot_Mid | reverse complement strand
GGTTTCGAACAAATTGCAAATATCTTTATTGAAACTGCCTTACAGGAAAAAGAACACGCTAAAAGATTCTTCAAATTCCTCGAAGGAAGAATGGTCGAAATTACAGCTACATACCCTGCTGGTAAAATAGGTACTACAATTGAAAACCTGAAAGCTGCCGCCTCTGGCGAAAACGAGGAATGGACTGAACTCTATCCCGATTTTGCAAAAATTGCTAAGGAAGAAGGTTTCAACGAAATCGCCGCCGCTTGGACTATGATTGCTCGTGTTGAAGCAGAACACGAAAAAAGATATTTAAAACTTCTTAAAAATATCGAAGAAGGAAAAGTTTTCAAAAAGGATGGAAAGGTATTTTGGAAATGCACCAACTGTGGCTATGTACACGAAGGAGATTCTGCTCCTAAACAATGCCCGGCTTGCTTACATCCGCAAGCTTATTTCCAAGTAAAAGAGGATAATTACCAAAACAATCATCCTCTTAATGATTTATTTTCTTTACATTAAAGTGAGGATTTGATATTGTTTAAATTTCAAATCCTCACCTGTCTCAAAATATCCCAGAGTAAATATGAGAAAAACAAAAATTATTTGCACCATAGGTCCTTCAACACAAGGTGTTGAAAATATAATCAAGTTAATTGATAACGGAATGGATGCCGCCCGACTCAACTTTTCACATGGAAACCATGAATATCATTTAAAAAACATTGCTGATATAAGAAAAGCATCAGAAACCACCGAAAAACCCATTGCCATTTTACTCGATTTGCAGGGTCCAAAAATCCGCATCGGTAAATTCGAAAATGGCTCGGCTAATCTTGAAAATGCTCAGGAATTTATCATTTCATCTTCACTTACTTCATTAGGTAACAAAAATCAAGTTTCAACAACTTATACCAGACTTCCTCAGGAATTATCTCAGGGGAACACACTATTACTCGATGATGGCTATATCATTCTCGAAGTCAAAAATATTATTGATAACAACATTATCACAAAAGTAATTAAAGGTGGTATTCTTAAAGACAACAAAGGTATTGTCGCTCCAGGTGTTTCATTTTCAGCTCCATCTATGAGTAAAAAAGACTTAGATGACTTAAAATTTGGTCTTGAATCAGGTATTGATGCCGTTGCTCTCTCTTTCGTCCGTTCAGAAAGAGATATTTTTGAATTAAAAACTGCAATGAAAATCTTTGGAAACTCTGTTCCTATCATCTCAAAAATCGAAAGACCTGAAGCCATTGCTAATATTGACTCAATAATAAATGAATCTGACGGTATTATGGTTGCACGTGGTGACTTGGGTCTCGAATTACCACCTGAAAAAGTACCTGTAATTCAAAAAGAAATTATTAAAAAATGCAATTACCATGGCAAACCCGTAATTATAGCAACACAAATGCTCGAATCAATGATTAACAACCCCCGACCTACAAGAGCCGAAGCAAGCGATGTTGCTAATGCTGTCCTCGATGGTTGCGACTGCGTCATGCTCAGCGCTGAAACCAGTGTCGGTCAATTCCCTTTCGATTCTGTTAATTTCATGACAAAGATTATTGCGGAAATAGAACAAAAATTCAATCAAAAAAGTGATTCCCTGGAAATTCCTGCCGATATTAAACAAAATATTTCTGACGCTATGGCAAAAGCTTCTGTCGTTATTGCCGAACAAATAAAAGCATCAGCTATCGTTGCTTACACAAGCTCAGGATTCACTGCTAAAAATATAGCTAAATACAGACCAGTAACACCAATCATCGTTTTAACCGACAGCCCTAATATTCAACGACGTATGCAATCCTTTATTTGGGGAGTCAAAGCCATTTGTATCCAACCAGAAAATAACCATGAAAATATATTCGAAAAATTCTCTGAAATATTAAAAAATATCAGCTCTATAAAAAATGGCGATTTTGTTGTTTTTATCGCAGGTTTAACTGCAAAAAAAATCATGCAGGATAACATTATTAAAGTCTATCAGGTCTAATTTATATTCACTCATTGATTTATAGGTTTCCCATAAAGCCCAATTAAATACTCAAATAAAGTGGATGGAACAATTTTCCCCAACCAAGACAAAAAAACCATAGGTAAAGGAAACGCTATCCGCTTTTTCCCTGACATTATACCATTCACAATTATCTTTGCCGCTTCCTCAGATTCCATTAAAAATGGCATAAAAAATGCATTATTTGCCGTCATATCAGATTTCACAAATCCAGGCTTGATAGTAATAACACTTATTCCATATTCCGCCAATTCAACCCTTGCCGCATCTAACAAAAAAGTTACAGAACTCTTACTTGCACAATAAGCCGCATTCCCGGGAATCCCCCTCAAATCTGCCAAAGAACTAACCCCAGCAATTGTCCCATACCCCTGCTCCTTCATTATCGGAATCAAACCCTCCATAAAATATGCAATCCCAAAAACATTTACATCAAAAATATTCCTCAGCTTATCACTCTGAAAATCCTTAAAATATCCCGAACCCGCTACACCCGAATTCAATATTGCAATATCTATAGTCCCCATCAACCTCTTTGCATATTCGATTGCATCATTGACCTCGGATTTTTCAGTTACGTCACATTTCAAGTAATGAACCGAAATATTACTATCTTTTAACTCATCACAAACAGATTTCAACTTATCCTCATCCCTTGCTAAAAGCAATAGATTATGCCCTTGCTTTCCCAACTCCAAAGCCATCTCTCTTCCAATACCCCTCGAAGCACCAGTTATTATAATATTTTTAGTCATCATCATTTCCTTATCAGTTTAATCACCGGCACTATCATCTCCTCCATCGATATTCCCCCATGCTGGAATGAATCCTTGTACTTTTGCAAATATTGATTAAAATCCGTAGGATATACAAAATAATAATCCTCCTTGGCTATAATATTATTTATCGTCAGACCAATACTCGGTAACTTGAATTCCAATGGGTCCTTAATATGCATCGCATGCCTCTGCTCTGCCTTAACATTCTTACCAAACTTATAACGAAGATTTGTAGAAGTATCCCTGTCACCCAAAACCTTCACACCCCTCATACACCTTATCGAACCATGGTCAGTCGTTATCACAATATTCACATCCATCTCTGCCAATGCTTTCAACATCCCAAACAAACTCGAATGCTGAAACCAAGAATTAGTCAAAGAACGATACGCAGATTCATCTGGAGCTATCTCCTTCAATATAGCAAAGTCCGACCTCGAATGAGCTATCATATCAACAGCATTTATTACTATTGTCGTCAAATGGCTCTTCGATAAATTCGAAATATCCTTCTCTATTTTCCTCCCGAAATCAGTCTCATGAATTTTTATATAATTCAAAGTACTATTTAACTTTATCTTCTTCCGACTCAACTGCTCAAGCATCAATTGCTCTTCATACGCATTTGCTTTATGTTCTTCAGTATTTGAGACATTCACCCAATATTGAGGATAATTAGATTGAATTTCTGATGGATAAAGCCCTGCAAAAATTGCATTCCTTGCATAAGGAGTTGCTGTTGGCAATATCGCACTATAAAAATCCTTCTCAAAATAATAATACTGCCTCAAATGCTCTTCCATTATCAGCCATTGGTCGAGACGCATACAATCTATAACAAAAAATACAGTCGGCTTACCCGATTTTAGCAATGGAAACAAATATTGCCTTACAATCTCCGGTGATGTCAATGGCAAACTATCATCTTTGTCAGTTTTCAACCACCTCTTATAATTTGTCTCTACAAACTTACAAAACTCAGAATTACACTCCCTCCATTGGTCCCTTAATGTCTGGTCAAATCCCAACTCAGGGTTCCTGTCCAACTCCATTGACCATGAAACCAACTTTTGATATATATCAACCCAATCCTTCCATTCCAATGGTTCAAAAAGTCTTCGTGCTATTTCATTAAAACCCTTCAAATACTCCTGTGCAAGTTTTGAACTTCTCAATCGCCTTGAATCTAAAAACTTCTTGCAAGCCGCAATTATTTGTGCAGGATTTAATGGCTTGGTCAGATAATCATCTATCTTAGAACCTATGGCTTCTTCCATAACACTCTCAGCTTCATTCTTTGTTGCCATTATTATCGGGGTTGATGGGTCAATTTCCTTTAAAAATGGTAAAACATCCAGTCCACTCAATCCTACCATTGATTCATCAAGGAATACCAAATCGAAATGCTTCTGACGTACCAATTCGATACCATCTTCTCCGTTTGTCGCTGTTTCAACATCATAGCCGCTTTGTTGCAGTAACAATATGTGGGGACGAAGCAACTCTATTTCATCGTCTATCCAAAGTATCTTCCCTTTTTGTTCCATTGATAACCTTTCCTTAATATTATACCTTTGCAATTCCTCTGTTAGGAATTACTTATCGTAATTTCCAGTTTCAAATTAATAAATAATTGGTAAAAAAATTAATATATGCAAAAAAAATAAGTTATCAATAATTATAACTCAAGAAGAAATAATCCTGGTTTTATTGTTAATCAATAATTTAAAAAAACATACTTAATCATAAAGCTCTCCCACAATTAACAATTATTACTATCTAATTTATAGTTTAAATTTAGATTTTTTGCTATTTTTACATTAAGACAATTAACTTTTTAATAATAATATATGAATGGAATTACAATATTAGTACCTGTTGCTGACGGCTCTGAAGAAATGGAATTCGTCATTATTGTTGACATGCTCAGAAGAGCTGGCATCAAAGTAATAGTTGCTGGTCAATCAGATATTATAACATGCTCAAGGAATGTAAAAATCATTCCCGACATTTTAATCAGTCATCTAAAAACCGACACAAAATACGATGCTGTTATTCTTCCCGGTGGTTTGAAAGGAACTGAGAATCTGTTATCTAACCCTATTATCAGAGACATATTAATAAATCATAAAAATGAAAATTTACTTATTGGTGCCATTTGTGCAGCTCCAACTATTCTCGCTCATTATAAATTACTGAAAAACAATACAAAAATAACTTCTCATCCAACTGTTAGTAAAGAATTAATTTATTATAATTATTCTGAAGATAATGTTGTCCTTGACGATAACATTTTAACTTCAAGAGGTGCTGGCACTGCTTTTGATTTCTCACTCAAAATAATCGAATATTTCTTTGATAAAAATAAAGCAATGGAAATTTCTGAGTCAATTGTATATCACAACAACTTAAATCAGCTAAATAAAAAATGAATAAACAAGGAAAATTTACAGTCAGTGGTCATGTTCAAGGAGTAGGTTTCAGATTTTTTGTCTATCGCCGTGCTATCGAATTGAATCTCTCAGGTTATGCAAAAAATCTTTATAATGGCAATGTTGAAGTTGTTGCCGAAGGTGATGAATACAATTTAGAATTACTACACAAATTTCTCAAGCAAGGACCTTCACGCTCTTATGTTGAATGTGTTCATGCAGAATATTCAGATTATACTGGTTCTTTTTCAGGATTCGAAATAAAATAATGAACATCTTATTTAAACATATATCTAACATACTTTTTGAGATTGAAAATATTTTTCCAGTCCCCAAAAAAGTTAATAATATTCATTCCAAAAATGATTTTAAATATAAAAATATACATAAAAAAAATCCTATAATTAATTCTACACACATAACTCCTTTATTAATTATAATTTCTCTCTTTATTTCCCATTATCCTGTAGAATGTAAACAAAACGATTACCGTGATAAATTTTATGAAATTATCAATTCCAAAAACGAAAAAATAAAATTTAACGATTCAGAAAATAGTACATTTATCCTCAATGATTTTAATCAATGGAGACCAAAAGTTGCTTTAGCTCTTAGTGGTGGTGGCTCTCGTGGCTTTACTCAAATCGGGATACTCAAAACATTTGAAAAAGAAAACATCCCGATTGACTACATTGTTGGTACAAGCATCGGTGCTGTTGTTGCAGGTATGTATGCAGTAGGTTACTCACCCTTTGAAATGGATTCTATCATTAGAAATACAAACTGGAATGATATCTCTGCCATAGCTGATGAAGAAAACAGGAGCGATTACTTCCTTGACCAAAAATTAATCAGAGACAGAAGTCTGTTAACCCTCAGATTCAAAGAATTCCGTTTTGTTGTACCTGAGGCTATCTCTGTAGGCAATAAATTTAACGCTTTTCTACAAAGACTTATCTGGAACGGAGTTTATCATGATAACGGCAATTTCAACTCCCTTAGAATCCCCTTCAAAGCTGTTACTACAGATTTAATAAGCGGAGAAACCAAATTATTAAACTCAGGAAGTCTTATTAATGCTATCAAAGCAAGCTCTTCAATTCCATTAAGATATACTCCTGTTCGAATTGACTCAATGATTCTGGTTGACGGTGGACTGATGGCTAATATTCCTGTTAAAGCTCTCAACGAATTTAACCCTGAAATTAAGGTTGCCGTCAATACAGTTTCCCCTTTATTAAAATACGATGAACTGGACAAACCCTGGAATATAGCTGACCAGGTTGTATCAATCCTTATGAAAAAATTCAGTGATAGTGCCAGCATAGATGCTGATATTTACCTCCAACCAGATTTGGGCGACCACAAAAATACTGATTTCAACAATCTTGATTCTCTCATTAATATTGGTGAAATTTACTCAAAACAGTTTTGTAACCAAATCAAGAATAAATACGTTAAAATATTAGAACAAAAAATCAACCAGAAACTCAGTTCCCTTATCAAAAACATTAATGCAATTCAAATCAATGGTTTCTACACTCCTGATTCCCTTTTGTTACAAAACCTGAACGGCAACAACCCATTCGATAATTCCAAATTCATTTCAATTCTTGCTAACATCGTTACAAAAGATATTTATCAATCAGTAATTTTTAAGAAATTACCTAATAATTCTTTACAAATCAATGCCATACAATATGATAAAATTAAAAAAATCAAAATTTTTGATGCATCATCTTCACTGACAAACATCTCTTTTATTGACATTAATGAATTATTTTCTGATTCTCTGTTAAATTATAAAAATTTTATTAAAATCAGTGAATCAATATTAAAAAAACTCAGAAAAGCCGGCTTCTCATTCTCTGAAATATCAGATGTAAATTATGATTACGGAAGTTCAGAACTACAATACATCATAACTACTTTAAAAATCAAATCAATAAAAATTGAAGGTGCCGAAAATTACAATTTCCTCGTCAAAAGAGAACTTAACTTCTCCGAAGGTCACACTGCAAGTGCTGACAATCTTGTTGACAGTTGGGAAAATATTAATAGTCTCGATTTCATTAGTAACGTTGAAATGAATCTTCAAAAAGACAGCAACGACTCCTGCCTTAATGTTACCATTAAAGTTAAGGATATTGGTGACCAAACAATAAGACTCGGATTAAGAGTTGACAATGAAAGATTTTCTCAACTCGGAATTGACTTAATACAGGAAAACTTTAACAATCTTGGTACTCGTTTAGCACTTAGATACTCAGGAGGGCTTCGTAATCAGTCTGTTAATCTTAAAGCTGAAAACACAAGAATTTTTAACACTTTCCTTACCAGCGCCCTTTCCTTGTATTACAATAATATCAATAAATACATTTATCAGAATGTAATTACAAGCAACAGAAATAAATTCGATAAAAAGCGAATCGGAGAAACCATTGAAGAACAACACGGTGCTTCTGTAATGTTAGGTTCCCAAATCGAAAGGAAAGGAACATTATCCGGAACTTTAAGATATGAAAATTTCAGAAACTGGAATGATACTAATGAAATCAAACCTCACTTCAAATCTTTTGCTACTATTAAAATATCAACAATTTTCGACACCGAAGACCGCACTGATTTTGCTGTCGAAGGTAGTTTAATTGACATGTCTCTTGAATCGTCATTATTCAGTACAAAGGATAAAATCAGTTTCTCAAAAGTATATTTCCACTACCATTCCAATAACTCCTTAGGAAATCATACCTTTAAACCTTCTGTCTCTTTTGGCTTTGCCGACATCACTACTCCAATTACTGAATTCTATTCAATTGGAGGACAAGACTTATTTTTTGGTATGCGTGAAGACGAAATCCGGGGTCGCCAAATAGCTTTAGCTTCACTGGAATATAGATATAAATTACCTTTTACTATTTTCTTTGACACTTACTCTTCTTTAAGATACGATATCGGCTATGTCTGGGAAAATTTTGAAACCATTAAAATCAGCAACTTACAGCACGGTTTAGGTGGCATATTAGCTTTCGATACACCTGTTGGTCCTGCTAAATTTTCTATTGGTAGAAGCTTCTTTTTCCTCAAAAATCCAAATGCAGTTTCATGGGGACCAGTCTTTGGTTATTTCAGCATCGGTTTAAAACTTTAGTTCCATTTAGTAAATATTTTAATTATTTGTTTATTTTTGTAATTATTTAATTTGAGTATAAAAAATGAAAAATTTTTTCTTAACATATATCTTTTTATTATTATCTTTTTCAACTTCTTTTTCTCAAACTAACGAGATTAATGAAGGTCTGAAATATATTTCTGAAGGCAACATAGATAATGCAAAATTACTCTTGCCTGAACTTCTGGCTAAATACCCCAATGACCCCGGTGTCAAATATCTTCACGCCGTTGTTCTGGAAGATGGTTCGCTCGCTCTCAGTATTTATAAGGAAATAATCTCAAAATTCCCTAAAAGCCCTTGGGTCGAAGAATCATACCTCCGCATTATTCAATATTATTCCATTACAGGAGATACTCTCGAAGCAAAAAAGTATTTCTCTGATTTCAAAAAGCTTTTCTCCAACTCAGATTATCTTCCCTTGGCAGAAAATGCTGTTAAAGTTGCCGTTAACCAAAAAAGGAAGAACACAGCTATTGAAACTTTAAACGAAATCCCTGTACTTTCACAAAAAAAAGACGAGAAACTTCCCAAAACCGAATCTGATAATCAAAATACAAAAAAACCAGTCGAAGAAAAGGAACAGACTCCTTCAAAACTCTTTTCACTTCAGGTCGGTATCTATTCAACCCAGACTGCCGCAAAAAACGAAGTCGAAAAATTCACCAAACTTAGACTTGTTGCGAGTATTTACCCTAAAAAAATCGGCTCTGAAACTCTTTATGCTGTCATTATCGGAGAATATAAAACAAGACAATTAGCTGAAAATGCAAAACCTATTGTCGCAAAGCATTGCAACTGTATCCCAATTATTATAGAAAAATAATCACTTCAATACTATGGAAGAAACAAAAATCATAAACGAAAACGAACTCAAGATGAACTTTTCCGACGAGGAAATCAAATTCAAAAAAGATGCCCTGAAAAATATTATTAGACATTGGAAAAACAAGGAATTTGCTCAATTAATCCGTGTCGCCCAAGACGCATCTGCAAAACTTCCTCAAAATCCTTATGGCAGTGGCGACAAAGAATTATCTGAAATTTACTACCTTCTTGCGTCTGCTATGAAGGAGCTAAAATATAACAACTCAGCCATACTCGATTATGCTCTCAAAGCCGCTCACTTCAATCGCTTAGATAAAAATACACTTTGGCTAATAAGAGAAGTTATGTCTTCATTTTCCGACAAAACTCAACTAAAAAGGATTCAAGTCAAAGGGAAAATCTCTTATTCCATCAATTCAGAAATTATTACCGACCATTTCAAAACAATTTATACTATTGCCGCAGAAAATAACGAAGAAGCTATGACATTAATTAAAGAATTCGAGAGAGAAGAAATTGCTCAGCATTTAGAAATTGTCAAAGTATTCGATTTAGGTCCACGTCCCGAACTCCCAAAAGGTATTTACGAAACTATGAAACTTATGGCTTGGTTCGAACTAAACCAATAACAAACAAATACCAATCAATTTCATTAAGCGAATATTTATTACCCATTTAATAAAAAAAAAGGGAGCCGAAGCCCCCTATTTTTTCAACTTGTAGCTGAATTTTTAAATCATATTAAAGACTACTAATCTTCAACCAACCACCATTTGCGTGAACATATGTTATTTTTGCTGCTGGTATACCTATTTCGCCATTAATATCGAAAAGGTCAGTCCCAACTAATATTACATATAAGAATTGACCGTTTGTACCTGAAGGCATTGTTATTGCATCATTAGTAGTATTATTGTCAGATGTAATATATACAACTGAAACATCATTTGGTATGATAGCCGCATCTCCTGCGACAGAAATTGCTTGATAAGACAACTTAACAGCACCACCACCATCATTAATTTCTAATGCTAACCCTGTTCCAGCATTATCAACAAAAAGAGCGGGACTCGAACTGGTAGCAGAAATTGTTGCATCTGCTAAATTAGCGCTACTAGTCACACTTAAAGAACCACCTACATTCAAGTTATCACCAATTCCAACACCACCTGTTACTACCAAAGCTCCATCACCTGTCCCAGTTGAGCTTGTAGCATTAGTTATACTTGTTATACCGCTAACACCAAGAGTACCACCAAGTAATGTATTGTTTGCAACATTCAAGTTCTCATTAATACCCACACCACCAGCTACTGTCAAAGCACCCGTTGTTGTGTTCGTAGAAGTTGTCCCATTTGTTATCTGTGTAATACCTGTTGCTTGCAATGTTGTAAATGTTGCTGCGGCAGCAGTTGTATTACCTATAACCGTTCCATCTATAATTCCACCAGTAATCGCTACACTATTAGCATTTTGAGCACCCATAGTCCCAATGCTTGCAGTTGTCAAAACATTATTCCCATTTACCTGCAATGTTCCTGTATAGTTGTATGTCCCTGTCAAGTCCATATCTGCAGCAACAATTGTTCCATCAACAATATCTCCAGTTACAATACTATTGGCTAAATTTAATTTCGAATATGCTATCGCCGCTGTTCCGCTAATGTCTGCATCTACTATTGTCCCATCAACAATATCTCCAGTTACAATACTATTGGCTAAATTTAACTTCGAGTATGCTATCGCCGCTGTTCCGCTAATGTCTGCATCTACTATTGTCCCATCAACAATATCTCCTGTTACAATACTATTGGCTAAATTTAACTTCGAGTATGCTATCGCCGCTGATGCATTAATATCTGCATCTACTATTGTTCCATCTAATATTTTTGCACTCGTTACTGCACCTGTCCCAATTGTCAATGCACCTGCATTATTTATCGTTGCGTCTCCGCTCATTGCACCTACTGTCGGTGTCCCTGCATTTCCAAACAAAAAGCTACCTGTCGGTATTGCCGCTAACTTCGAGTATGCTATCGCCGCTGTTCCGCTAATGTCTGCATTAACAATACTATTAGCTAAATTTAATTTCGAGTATGCTATCGCTGCTGATGTATTAATATCTGCATCCACTATTGTTCCATCTGCTATTTTTCCACTAGTTACTGCACCAGTTCCTATTGTTAATGCACCCGCATTGTTTATTGTCGCATCTCCACTCATAGCACCTACTGTTGGTGTACCTGCATTTCCATACAAGAAACTTCCAGTTGGTATTGCTGCCAATTTCGAATATGCTATCGCCGCTGTTCCGCTAATGTCTGCATCTGCAATTGTCCCATCAACAAT
>RCNQ01000043.1 GCA_003731675.1 Bacteroidetes/Chlorobi group bacterium ChocPot_Mid | reverse complement strand
ATATTTTGGATAAATAAAAAATTTTTTGCATTTTAGAAGTTGATATTTGAAGGATATTTATTGGGTTCTTGATATTCTTCAGATAAATGATTAAATAATTGAATTTTTAGAACCCACCTAAAGTAATATTTTACTTTTTACAATTTTTTTTTGTATTTTATATTTTATAAACTTTTTTAAGGATAAATATGAATCCAATTCTAAAAAATATATTGGCAGTTATTGTAGGAGTTGTTGTAGGGAGTATCGTAAATATGGGACTTGTAATGCTTGGTCCGATGATAATCCCAATGCCTGCTGGGGTTGACGTAACGAGTTCCGAGAGTCTTGCCAAGTCCCTGCACTTATTCGGATTCCAACATTTTATATTCCCGTTTTTGGCACATGCTGTCGGGACATTTGTTGGGGCTATGCTAACTGCATGGATAGCCGTTAACCGCAAGATGTTGTTTGCAATGATAATCGGATTATTCTTCTTAATCGGAGGAATCACAAATATCTTTATGCTACCATCACCTGTAGCTTTCACCATAATTGACCTTGTTTTTGCATATATACCTATGGCATGGTTTGCTGGCAAGATAATGACGAGGAAGTAGAAAGAAATATACAAAAAGCCGCCCCTGTTTTTGGAACGGCTTTTTTAAAATTAGCAAATTAAATACTATAACTTAATCAAAGCCATAGCTTCGTTGTTTGTTGTCACAACGTGGTCTGCTGATGTCTTGAGCAGTGCTTTTTCTGCATCATTGAGTTTGAGTTCAATAACCTGCTCTACCCCATTCTTGCCCAATACCGCAGGAACACCAAGCACGAGGTCATTATAACCATACTCACCTTGCAATAATACTGAACATGGAAGAATTCTCTTTTGGTCTTTAACCATTGATTCAACCATCTGAACAGCTGCTGCGGCGGGTGCATAGTATGCACTACCTGTTTTCAAATATTTAACAATTTCACCACCACCACCAGCAGTCCTTTTTACGATTTCGTCAATTTTATCTGCTGACAAAATATCAGTCAAAGGGATACCTGCTATTGTGGTATATCTTGGAAGCGGAACCATTGTATCACCATGACCACCAAGTATCAATGCCTGAACATCCTGCATAGAATAACCTGTAGCCATCGAAATGAATGAACGATAGCGTGCTGTATCAAGAATACCTGCCATACCAAAAACTTTATGTCTTGGAAGACCTGTTACCTTTAATGATACGTAGGTCATAACATCGAGTGGATTCGAAACAATGATATAATAGGCATTCGGTGAATACTTGAATGCATTGCGGATACATGATGAAACGATATCTGCATTAGCAACAAGCAAATCATCTCTGCTCATACCAGGTTTACGAGCCAAGCCTGCTGTCTGTATAACTATATCTGAATCTTTTGTTAATTCATAATTATTTGTTCCAAATATTTTCGAATCAGACTCCCTAATCGGCATTGATTCATACATATCCAATGCTTTACCCTCAGGAATTCCTTCGAGAATATCCACAACATAAATCTCATTAGCCAGTTCATCATTAGCTAAAAGCTGGGCACATGTAGCTCCAACATTTCCTGCTCCAATAACTGTAATTTTCATATTTATTCCTTAAAATTTGTTATCAAATGTGTTTAATAAAACTTTCCGAAAGTTTGAAACTTTCGGAAAGTTAACAGAAAAAGTCAAATCAAGCACCAACTAACTTCTTGTAAGCCGCTGTCGGCAATGATTTTGGTCTTGTTATAGGATAACCCATAGCACGTGCTACGACACCCTGAGCGCAAATTCCTAAAGCCCTTGAAATACTGAACAATACAGTATAATAACTGAATTCAGTCAAACCATAGTGATACAATAATCCACCTGAACCTGCATCAACATTTGGCCACGGGTCTTTAATTTTTTGAACTTGGGATAATACCTTTGGAACAACATTAAACACTCTTTCGACTGTTTGGAATACTGGGTCTGCTGAGCAATACTTTTTGCCAAATGCCAAGAAAGCATCGAATCTTGGGTCAGTAATTCTCAAAACAGCATGACCGTAACCCGGAACAACCTTACCTGAAGCTAAAGTCTCTTCGGCAAATTTGTATAATTCTTCTTCTGTAGGAGCTCCATTGAACTTCTTCATTGTTTCCAAAATCCATCCCAAACATTCCTGATTTGCCAAACCGTGCAATGGACCAGCTAAACCGTTCAAACCTGCTGAAAGAGCATAATACAAATCAGACAACGCAGAACTTACTGTAGAAGCAGTATAAGCACTAACATTGCCGCCTTCGTGGTCGCAATGCAATGTCAAGTATAATCTCATCAATTTTGAGAATTCTCCATTAGGGTCAGGTAATCCAAGCATGTGGACATAATTCCCAGCCCAATCCATACTCTTATCACTTTCGATTCTTGGACCTTTGCCAAATCTTTTACGATAAACGTAAGCACCAATTGCAGGTAATTTTGCAATAATGTCCATCATATCTTCGTATGTTGGGTCCCAGTACTCTGGTTTTGGCATACCTTCGGCATATCTCTTTGCAAACTTTGACTCTTTTTGCATAACCAAAACTGCTGTATTGAACATAGCCATTGGATGTGAATCTGCAGGCATAGCATCGAGTACAGCCCAAACGTAAGCAGGAACATTTTCCCTTGCTTTCAGGTCAGCTTGCAATTCTTCCAATTCAGCTTCATTTGGTAATTCTCCGGTTAAAAGCAACCAAAGAATTTCCTCAGGTATTTTCTCTGTTAAATATTTCAGCTCAATACCACGAATAATCAAACCTTTATCCGGTGGTACTTCTGAAGTATCACATACAAGACCTTTAACTCCTCTTAAACCTCCATAAGCTTGTGCTAACGTGACCTTTGAAACTTCTTTATCGCCATGTGCTTTTAAAAATGCAGCGATGTCAGCTTTTTCTTCAGCGAATTTTTTCGCTAATTTTTCCTTTAGAATTGACATAAATCTCTCCTTTTTTTGTTAATAAGAATATTTAATTAAGAATTCATTTTATTTCAGTAATTTATTCAAAAATTCTCTTTTTTAATCATTCGGTGTATGTAATTCAAAATTTTAACTAAAATCGTTATTTCCAAAAACAAATCCTAAAAGAACGATACAAAATTTATAAATTTATATAAATTAAACTTTATGGAATTACATACTCCGTAAATTTGAAATTATGAAAAAAAGATGTTATAAGCAATAATTTTTATATGATATATCCAAATTTATAGTGCTTGATGTAATCATTGTGTAGTATTTTAATTTGTTGTTAATTTTAAGCCTACAATTGCAAAAATAATCAATAAAACAAGCAGTATTCTAATGAAAGTAAGCGGCTCATTAAACAGAATAATCCCCATAACTACTGTACTTGCCGCTCCTATTCCTGTCCAAACAGCATAGGCAGTGCCAATGGGAATAATTTTTACAGCTAGAGATAATAGATAAACACTTACTGCCATAGCCCCGAAAGTCCAGATACTCGGAAGCAGTTTTGTAAACCCCTGAGTGTATTTCAGCCCAATTGCCCAGACCATTTCAAAGATTCCGGCAATTATCAAGTAAATCCAAGCTGTGGTTGATGTGTTGATTGTTCTTCCTTTTTTGATATTTAAAATTTCTCAATAACTATTTCTTCTGGCATATCTTCATAACTGCTTTGACAAGGTTTTTTGCATCCTTGAGCGATGTATCTTCAGCAATAATTCTTACTATTGGCTCAGTATTCGATGCTCTTGCCTGCACCCAGCTTTCAGGAAATACAATCTTTATTCCATCACCTTTAATTGGTTTGCCGTTAGGAAATTGTTCTATTACTGCATTGTATAGTTTACTCAGGTCACGATTGTATTCACAGCGTATTTTAACCATATTATAGACTGGAATTTTTTTGTTTGCTTCTGAAAGTGTCAATTTATTAGTAGCAAGATGATGCAAAATTAAAGCAGTACCAACAAGAGAGTCTCTTCCGTAATGACAAGCAGGTAAAATAACTCCGCCACTTCCTTCACCACCGATAACTGCTTTTAACTTTTTCATTGTTTTCACAACATTAATTTCACCTACTGCTGAGCGTTCAAGCATAGCTCCGTATTTTTCACATACATCATCAACAGCTCTGGTAGTTGACTGATTGACAACAACAATGGGAACTTTTGTTGTGATTTTGAACACATCAATATTTGACAAGACACTTTCAATTGCAAGAACTATTGTCCTCTCTTCGCCGATTGGTTGACCGTTTTCATCTATGAGTACTAACCTGTCAGCGTCAGGGTCAACAGCTATGCCTAAGTCAGCATTAACTTTTCTTACTTCTTCAGCCAGTAATTTCAGATTTACTGTAACAGGTTCAGGTGTATGTGGGAATTTTCCGTTTCCCTCACAAAATAGCTCAACAACCTCACAACCCAATGCTTTGAGTAGTTCAGGAATAGCTTTAGAACCTGATGAGTTGACAGCATCAACAACTATTTTTAATTTCCTTTCCTTAATCTTTTTTAAAGAAGCAGAAGAAAATATCGGGAGATTAAGGATACTTTTTATATGGTTCTTAATTGCTTCATTATCGTTAATAATTTCAGCAAAATTTGGCAATTTTGAGAAATTAAATACACCGAATTTTTCAGCTTTTTCAAGTTTTGTGTTTTCTATTAAGTCAAAAAACACACCGTCTTTGTTTATAAATTTAAGACCATTCCATTCTGCGGAATTATGCGATGCTGTTATTGAAATACCGCCAGCGGCTTTTAATTGTTCTACTGATAACTGGACAGTAGGAGTTGGAACAATCCCCAGAGTACGTACCTGTCTGCCACAAGCTAACAAAGTACCATTGACAATTTTTTGTACCCAGATACCAGAAGGTCTGCCATCATAACCTATAACTACTTCTCCTTTTGGCAGAAGTGTCTCGAAAGCGGCAACACAATTGGAAATAAGGTTTGGCAATAAGCCATCACCTAAAGTGGCTCTCAATCCAGATATTGAACGGATAACAGGCATCTTTCCTCCGATATATTAAAATAATTCAAAACTTTTTACTAAAACTTATTTAAAAATAGAGAAAATTCCATATATTTAATCTTTTTAATAATAAGGTTAATAAAAAATAATTATTATTTAATTAAGTCTAATATTTTTAAATGAGTTTAACTAATTGATGTGAATTATGAAGAAATTTTTGAATAATCCTTATTTGAATATAATATGCAGAGTAATATTAGGATTTATTTTTTTAACGGCGGCAGTAGCAAAATTGGGAGATTTGAATGGTTTTGCCAAAGAGATTGGTAATTATCAGATAGTACCTGATTTTTTAAGAAATTTAATGGCAATAACAATACCTTGGATTGAATTAGTGTGTTCAATATTCATAATAACTGGTATCAGAATCAAATCTTCCGTCACTATTATTGGTGTATTGATAATTGTTTTCAATATTGCAATTTTCATTGCCTTACTTAAAGGATTGAATATCAATTGTGGTTGTCATACTCAGATTATGGCTGAGCAGGTTGGCTGGAGAAAAATACTTGAAAACACAGGGCTTTTCCTGTTAGCTTTATTTTTATTCTTTTCAAAGAACACAAAACTTACACTGGAAAATTACATTATCAAGAAGTCCGCTTTTGCAAAAATGGCGGCATTCAGAAATTTGAATTAACCGTAGATGTCTATATCATTTTCACATAGAAAAAAGAACCCTTTTGTTTGGATTATTAATTCTCTGAATAATTTTATTGCACCACCACGCTGTGAAATTTGTCAATCCTACCTTGACCTTGATAACAATAAATATGAATTTATTTGCCAAAAATGTTTCGATTTAATCCCTTTGGCTCCCCAACCTGATGTTATTTATAATCGTTTAATCAGCAATTTTGACAAAGATGATTTGTATATCAATGGTGCGGTATCTCTTTTTTCTATGAAAGAAAACCACAATTACATGAAAGCAATTTATTCTTTGAAGTATTCAGGGTTTTCGAGAATTGGTTCTGAGCTTGGCAAGGAACTTGGCAGATTAATAAAATTTTATAATAAAATAAATTTTGATGCTTTAGTCCCAGTCCCCATTCATCACGCAAGAAAAAGAGAAAGAGGATATAATCAATCAGAATATATTGCAAAAGGGATTAGTGAAATTATAGGTTGTCCAGTAAAAACCGATATAATCAAACGCAAGAAATATACTCAAACTCAGACTCTGCTTTCCAAGACTGAAAGACGGACAAATGTAGCGAATGCCATTGTGCCATATAATAAGAATATGAAATTAAACGGTGGAAGTTTTTTACTGATAGATGATGTACTGACAACAGGTTCAACATTGAATTCATGTGCAAAGATTTTACTTTCCCTTGGTGCTAAAAATGTCGAAGTTGCAACTTTGGTTTATGCATAAATTTATGAGTAAGAAAATTATCATAATATATTTTTTACTGAATAATCTATTATTTTCGCAAGGATACAAATATCCTTTTACAGATGGTATCCCAGTAGAAAATTTTATAGCACGAAGAGAACAAATAGAAAATACCTTATCCCGAAATTCTGCTTTATTGTTACTTTCTTCAGATTTTTATGCAAATTCAGGTTTTGAGGTCTCAAATAATCCATCACCGAATTTATATTATCTGACTGGTCTGCCTCAACAAAGAGCCGCACTTTTATTAATCCCTAATGGATTCAATTTGGGTGGTGAAATCATCAAGGAAGCTTTGTTTCTTAAACAACAAACAAGTGATGATATAATCTGGAATGGATACAGTATGGGTGCAAAAGATTCTGAGAAAATACTCAAAATTCAAAAAAACTTGAACATTGAAACATTGGATAGTATCTTAAATCTTGTATTACGAGATAAAGATACACTATTTCTCGATAAATTATCAGTAACGAAACATTTTTCAAATAATGGAAATCATATAGAATGTGATATTGAGATTATAAGCAAACTCAAAGCAAATCATCCCAAATTGATTATAAAAGATAATATCCCTGCACTAACTCAAATGCGTTATGTAAAGGATAATGACGAAATCCGATTAATTCAAAAGGCAGTTGATATCTCGATTGAAGGTCACAAAGCATTAATTAAAAAAGCTAAACCCGGAATGACAGAATATCAACTTCAGGCAGAAATGGAATATCAGTTCATGGTACTTGGTGCCGAAAAACCTGCTTATAGCAGTATTGTTGGCACAGGAAGAAACTCCTGTTTTTTGCACTATCAGAATAATCGCGATTCAATCAAAGATGGTGATATGATTTTGTTTGATTGCGGAGCAAAGTACCATGGCTACTGTGCTGACCTGACAAGAACAATTCCAGCAAACGGGAAATTTTCGATTGAGCAAAAAATTATTTATAACATTGTGCTTGAAGCGATGGACTCGGCATTTGCACAATGTAAACCAGGAAATAAATTTTCTGAGATTCACAACAAAGCTAAGGAAGTCATCACAGAAAAACTTTTGGAGCAGTCAATAATTACAAACAAGGAAGACGTTGATAATTATTTTCCGCATGGTACTTCTCATTTCTTTGGATTGAATGTTCACGAAGGACATGAGGAATTGTTAAAAGAAGGCAATGTCTTAACAATTGAACCAGGAATTTATATACCTTATGGAAGCTCATGTGATGAGCGTTGGTGGAATATCGGTATTCGCATAGAAGACAATGTGCTGATAACAAAAACAGGTTATATAAACTTATCAGAAAAATTGCCGAGAAAAGCAGAAGAAATTGAAGAGATGATGAAGTAAAATTTTTTCTGTAAATTTATTACTTCAAAATTCTTTTCATCCCTTCCTTCACTGACAAAGGAGAAAGAGTATGCGATTTAATAAACTTTTCGACTGATTTTGGATTTGTTTTGGAGTATTCCCTTAATGTCCAGCCGATAGCTTTGCGGATGAAAAAGTCTTTGTGGTCCGCCAATCGTTCAATGTAGTTATACAGCAATCCCTCGTCAGTGTTTTTCTTGTATTTCAATTGAAATAATAATGCACTGCGTTGAAGCCACATATTGCCTGATTTCATCCATTTTTCAGTTAC
>RCNQ01000042.1 GCA_003731675.1 Bacteroidetes/Chlorobi group bacterium ChocPot_Mid | reverse complement strand
AATTCTCAGGCATTTGCAAACTGAAATCGAACAATTTTATCAAAAAGCTCAAATGACCAAACAACTTATCCAATTAAGAAATGGTGTGCAAACTGCTATTGCTGTAACGTACTTTACTTTGGAAGCAAGAGAGAGCAAAGGTTGTCATTACTTGGCAGATAAGGAGTTGCGTAATGGACTTTAATTTTGATTCAGAGTTATTATGGGATATATGGATGCATTTTATTGTTTATGGGACAATAGTGATTTTTGGATTATCCTTAATTAGAAAATTTTCTCTATATGCCAATCTAAAAAAACAACTAGGAAAAAATTATAAAACCATTCCTGATTCAACAAAAATGGCAAGATGGAGAAAATATCTGTTTGTACTGATGATTTTTCTTTCCTTCCTGATGTTATTGACTACTCTGCTCCGTATGGAATCTTTCCTATACCTCCTCCCTGTCCTATTTGTAACCTGTATTGTGTATCTGAACGGTAAACTAAAAACAAATTACTCGGATATACTCTCTACTTTTTTTTATGGAGACAATGGCTTTTGTTTATACCCTGGAAGAAACAAAATATTTTCTTTTTCATTTTACAAATGGCAGAATATTGAAAAAGTAAAAATCAAGGAATCCGGTTCAATCAGGGAATTCAAAATAAAGATGAAAGATAAAAAAGGATTTATAACATTCCGTAGTAAAAAAGCCAATGCAGAAAATGTTAAAAATATATTTAAAGAAAATAATATCGTTATAGATTAAGGAGAACTTAACATGTTTACTGATTATTTTGATTATACTTTTTTTCTTGCTGAGAGCATTTTTATAATGCTAATTGTCTTATATATCCATCTAAGAATTAACAAAGTTCTGGGCAAAGAACGCAACATTTTACCGTTTGTGAACAAGACATTCAAATTTCTGAATTACATTGTCGGTTCCTTAGCCATATTTTTTATCACAATGGCAATCATTGACGTTTTATACCATGAACAAACAATATTTGTTATTTTTTTACCCTTATTGATGTGGTTAACATTTTATATTTTCTATAAGAAAATTAATGGCTTTAACTATAATGATATTGGTATTGTGATTCCAACTTACTGGAATACTGTTTTAGGATTTGAAGCTATTAAATGGGTTGATATTATTAAATTACAAATAGACAAAGATATCCAACAGAGTATATACGGCTTCAATATCTTTGTAAAATCATTTAAGCAACCTTTACGATGCTGGATTGAACGCAAGAATCTTGATGAACTAAAAGGATTATTTCAAAAATACAGTGTTGAAATCAATTAATCTCGTTATTTAGTAAACATCGAAATCTCTCTTGTTCTTTTTCCTGAAGACAAATGAAATTGGTGTGCCTTCAAAGTCAAAGTTGGCTCTGATATTCTTCTCAATAAATTTTTTATAGGTATCAGGTATTAGTTGAGGATAGTTGCAAAAAAATGCAAAAACAGGTGGTTCTGTACTTGTTTGTGTTATGTAGTTTATCCTTAAATCTTTTCCGTGAACGGCTGGTGGCGGTGTTTTCTCAAGTATTGGTAAAATTGTTTTGTTCAGATTTGCTGTAGATATCCTTGCACATCTTTTGTCTTTTATTTCTTTAGCTATTTCAATGATTTTAACTATTCGTTGTTTGGTTAATGCTGAAATAAACACTATTGGTACATAGTAATGAGTTTGCATCTGCTCATAAAAAAGCTTTTCGTATTCCTGAGCTGTTTTACTTTCTTTTTCTACTATATCCCATTTATTGAGAGCAAGAATTACTCCTTTTCGGGCATCAGTTACCTGATTGATAATTCTTTTATCCTGCTCTTCGATTCCACGGGTTGCATCAACAAGCACTACAGAAACATCACACCTTGAAATTGCTGTTGCTGTCCTAAGAATACTAAACATTTCGATGTTTTCTTTAACCCTGCTTTTTTTTCTAAGACCAGCAGTGTCAATTAAAATAATTTCTTCACCATGAAATTTCAAAACACTGTCAATGGCATCTCTTGTGGTTCCAGGAATATCCGTAACAATAGACCTTTCTTTTCCAAGCAAGGCATTTGTTAAGCTCGATTTACCTGAGTTGGGTCTTCCTACAAAAGCAATTTTTAGTCTTGGGTCGGATTGATAAAGACTATCATCGTTTAAATTCGCCGCAACCTCATCGAGAAAATCTCCAGTGCCTCTTCCGTTTAGTCCAGAAATGGGATATGGATTACCTAAACCAAGATTATGGAACTCGTATGAATGTATATCATGCTTTTCGTTATCGCATTTGTTTACAACTAATGTTACTGGCTTGTTCGAGGTTCTCAAAATTGTTGCAATATCCAAATCAAAAGGAGTAACTCCATCTCTGCCATCGCAGACAAAGATAATTGCGTCAGCTTCCTCAATAGCCATAAATGCCTGCTCACGAATGGCTTTTTCCATTGTATCTTCTGTCCCGGGGATAAACCCACCGGTATCAATAACCAAGAATTGCTTTCCGTTCCAATCCGATTCGCCATAAATTCTGTCCCTTGTAACACCTGGAGTAGATTCAATTATGGCTTGTTTCTCACCAATCAGACGGTTGAAAAGCGTAGATTTACCGACATTCGGTCTTCCTACTATTGCGACTATGTTCATTCGTTCCCTAATTTAAATTATAATAACAACTGAATTAACTGAATTTCTCTGTTAATATTGTTTTGTTACAAAAAGCAGTTGCCATTTATTTTGATTAATATCTTGAATCTTATTCTTCTCTATGAGCAAAGATTAATTTTAAATTCATCTTAAATTAACCATTTTTCGCTTAAAATTCAATTTTTTTGATTTTTTTTGGAATTCCGTTTATGAATTTTTTATTTATTTTTTTTAATAAAAAACACTTACAAAACAAAACATACTTCTCCTTCTCCTGCTTTTCAGAGGAGTAGGAAGAGTATGTTCCGGCTAATTAAATGCTATTACAACCCGCCGACGTAGAGCGTGTATTGACCGGCATTCATCAAGCTTTGAACTTGCAATTGATTGAAGTTCGTGATTCTGATTATCCAGCCAAGTCCGTATGTGTCATAGTTGATGACTGATGGATTTACACTCAATTCAGGATTTAAATCAATAACATCTCCGGTAACAGGCATCAACAAACCCATTGTTGACAAAGAGCCAACTATGTCCATTATTTTCTTCTTGATTGGTATTCCTGTTTGCCCCCAGATTGGTTCATATTCCCCATCTTCAACTGCAGTAATAATACCAAGATAATTTAAAGGATAAGAAGTTATTCCAACCAAAGCAACATTTTCACTTTCGAGTTTTACCCAAACGTGGTCTTCTGTGTAAAACCTGTCAGCTGGATAAGGCATCGGAACATAATCGGGTCCTTTAACCTTTTTGTCAATGGTTTTATCTTGTATTGAGTTTTCTGAGCAGGCAAAAAGTACTAATGCCAAGCTGATTGTAATAACTACTGCGAACAGATTTTTTAAGTTTTTCATAAAATTCTCCTTGTTTTTGTTAAAAAAATTTCGTAATATTAGAAATTATAATGATTTAAATTTTTTTACTTTTTTATTAAAATATTTGATTATGAAAAAATTTATTATTTTAATATTTAATATAAGAAAATTAAAAGTGTCTTCAAAGTTATTTGGGGCTTTTTTACTGTTTTTTATATTGTCTGCAATTAATGTATCATTTGGATTAAATGAAACACAGAAACAGTCATTAATTGACAAAGCATGGGGAACCGTTTTCAACGAGCCACAAGCAACAATTGACCTTTGCCAAAAAGTACTTTCCGACAAATCGAATGAAAAAGATTCAGCATTGATAGCCCAAATCAATAGATTGCTTGGCTCTGCATACTTTAATATTTCTGATTATTCCAAATCAATTGAATATTATTCCAAATCACTTTCTTATTATTATTCAAAGAATGACCAGCAAAAAATTGCTGATTTGAATAATGACATTGCAAGAGCTTTTACTTTAATTAATAAAATATCAGAATCAATTCAATATTTTAATAATGCTTTAAATATTTTTCAGAAATTAGATAAAAAGAAAGAACAATCATTAGTAATGGGAAACATCGGAATTTGCTTTTATTATCAAATGGATTATGTTAATGCTGTTTCTTATTACCTAAGGGCTTTAATAATAGCAGATAAGCTGAAGGACAAAGAATTAATATCAATGCATATCAGTAACATAGGTATGATTTACGGACAATTGAAGAACTTTGATAAAGCGTTATTATATTTTCAAAAAGCACAAAAAATTTAT
>RCNQ01000311.1 GCA_003731675.1 Bacteroidetes/Chlorobi group bacterium ChocPot_Mid | reverse complement strand
TTACAAAAAAAGAATTAAAGCTTTCCGAAATCAGCGATATTGGAGAATCAAATATTGACATGTTTAAAGCCGCTAAAGAAAAAGATTTCTTTCTCGGAGACTGGGTTAAAATCAATAAGGGGAATAATTATCGCCTGACTTTTGAATATGATGGCAAAGGACTTATCGAAGAAGAAGTCAATGAATATATAGCTAAAAAACCAATCACATACAAAGTTAATGATAGTATCATTACTATGAATAATGAAAATTACAGGTACAAGTTCTCTAACAATCTGATGGAATTGGAATTAAGCTCCGCAAATAATGAAAAAATAATTTTAACAAGAATGAAATAGCGTTTTTAAATTAAAATATGCACGTAACAGATATTTCCTGGTTCAACCTTGCTATCGGTTCAGTAATTATAGTTATTCCATTCATTATTTTCTACTATTATCGGACAGGTTTAGTCAAAGCGACTGCAATTGCTTTTGGAAGAATGGCAGTGCAACTCTTTCTCGTAGGAATATATCTTAAATATATTTTTGAATTTAATGCTATCTGGCTGAATGTTCTTTGGGTTGTTGTCATGGCATTTGTCGCTTCATATACTGTCGTAAAGCGTAGTGAATTGAAACAAAATAAATTCTATGTACCTGTTTTTATAGGTATCTCAGCTAATATATTTATAAATGGTTTGTTAGTTGCTTTCATAGTCATTGGAACAGAAAGCTTCTTTAATGCAAGATACATAATCCCGATAATGGGTATGTTTATCGGTAATTCATTGAATAGTTCGATTATCGGATTACGCTCTTTTTACAAATCTTTATCTCAGGATGAAGAGCGATACAGGTACTATCTGATGTGCGGTGCAGAAAAAAGCGAAGCATTATTTCCTTTTCTGTCCGAAGCTTTGAAAGATGCTTTCAGCCCGACAATCGCTTCAACAGCTACAATCGGTTTAATCTGGTTGCCGGGTATGATGACAGGTCAGATATTAGGTGGAAGCGACCCTTTGACTTCAATTAAATACCAAATAATGATAATGATTGGGATTTTTGCCGGTTCAGTCATATCTGTATTTGTAAGTTTAGTATTGTCGAAGCGGTTTGTATTCGACAAACGGGATATGTTTGATAAAAGCGTTTTGAAGATTAATAAATAATTTTTTTTTGAATATTTCTTTCTTGCTTTATCTTCCATTTATTAATAATTTAGAAGATTGATTTTCTGAAAACATGAAAGGAAAGCTATGAAATATTTATTTTTGATTTTCATTTTACTTTTAAGCATTATTACGTTGACAAATTCTGCTGTCGTAAAGATTGATAATGGTACTCCATCAGGACACAGCTACCAGCCAAACCGTGCTTTTTTTGAGGAATCTGTTGTGCTGACTCCTGCCGGTCCTTGCACGATTGATAGCATAACCATTTATCTTTCCGGTACTAATGCTGTTAAAGATACTTTATGGATTGTTGGTTTCCCAACTTCAGGAAATCTTTGGCCTACTCAGTATATCTGGCATTTTAATTCACTTATTGAACCTATTGTATATAATTACGATGGAATAGAAGGATGGAAAACCGTTTATGTCGGGAATACCGGATTGCGTTCAGAAGGTTTGGACAGGATTGTTATTCAGCATCGCCTGAAACCACAAGGACCATGGTTCACTTATGACAGTGACGGCAGAAATAACACTTATGACTCTTGGATTTGCGACCCGTTTACTCCTAATCCAAACTTTTTGAATATTGCAGGTACAATTTATTATTATCCTGCAGGTGATTATATGGGCAGATTAATCGTTACTTATGATTTCCCTAAAGATGCGAGTTCAGACGGACCACCACCACCGTATCTAATAAATGTTTCATCGGAGACAGGTTTAAGCGGCAGGGGAATGTCCTCAGTTGTGGATTGGAACAATGACGGCTGGGACGATATCGAAAATGCAGGCAGTTTTTTCGTCAACAATAAAGGTTTTTTCCAGAACATAAATTCTCAGCTGACGATACAAAGAGGTGCAACTACATGGGGAGATATAAACAACGACGGATTGCTCGACATGTTCGTTGCATTAAGCTGGGGAACTGACAAAGTGTATCTTAATAACGGAAGCAATAGCTATACTGACATTACTTCGACAACGACCATTGTCAACAATTATCCCACAATGACTCCCATTTGGCTTGATTACAATAATGACGGATTGCTTGATTTGTTCATAGCTAACAACAGAAGCAGTGATGCTCAGGGTAACGAAACCTACTATCCTGACCAGCTTTGGAAAAATAACGGGGATAATACATTTTCAAATGTAAGATACGAATCAGGTATCGCAAACGGTGAACCTTCAGCAAACTATGACTGCTACGGTGCGCAAGCAGTTGATTACAACAATGATAATTACACAGATATTTTCGTCGCAAATTACCGTTTAGCACCTGATAATTTATATAAGAATCAAGGAAATTCGACTTTTGTTGATGTTAAAGCAGAAACAGGAGTTCAGGGTGTCCCGACTGCCGTCCCATATTATTTCGGACATGGAATGGGATGCGAATGGGGAGATTTTAACAATGATGGTTACATTGATTTATGTGTAGGTAATCTGGCACATACGGATTCAAGAGGACAGTATTCAAACCCATCACTAATTTACAAAAACAACGGACCACCAAATTGGAATTTCACAGAAGTTCACAAAGAAATGGGATTGAAATTCTATGAAGGTAATGCAGGTGTACTTTGGCTTGACCTTGATTTGGACGGCTATCTGGACTTATGGCATGGTCTTTATAGCGGTGGTGTTAATCACTTATATCTTAACCAAGGACCACCCGACTTCAAACTTAGAGAAATTACGTGGGTTAGTGGTTCAGTAGTAACAGACCCATGGACAGCTCAGAGAATTGACTATGACAATGACGGAGATTTGGATTTGCTCATATACGGAGCATTATATAGAAACGATATGCCACGAAAAGGCAATTGGCTTGAGTTAAAACTTTCGGGAAGCCCGGAAAATAATGTAAATATGGATGCTTATGGCTCAAGGGTTACTGTTTATGCCGGTGGTAAAATGTTTTATCGCCAGCTTTCGGGAAGTGCCGGTGGCTCTCGCTGTGTGCAAAACTCCAACTATCTGCATTTCGGTCTGGGCTATGTTCAGAAAGCAGATAGTGTAGTAATTGTATATTCAAACGGAGCAACAAATAAAATTTATAATTTACCAGTGAATGCAAAATATAAAATACCATATATGCAGATGCCAGAGCAAACAGGAATAGCTACTCCTGCACTCAAATATCCAAAAGTATTTGAAAATAATGTTGGAAGTGATGTTCAATTAGAATGGCACCAATCAACTGGAGCAAATAATTATAGTATTCAAATATGTGACAATCCTGAATTTGATATTCCGAGAATTCAATTGTATTCGAATATCACATCAAAGAATGTTGAAAGTTTGAATTTGAATACTACATATTTTTGGAGAGTTAAAGCTTTCTCAGATTTTCCTATTGACTCATCTCAATGGTCTTCGGTCTGGGAATTCACAGTTGGAAAAGAAAAACCGGGGAAAATACATCCTCTTTTACCTGCTGATAACGCAGAAGACGTTTCAGCTTATACTCAATTTAGATGGACACCTGTTAAATATACATGCAGTTACTGTTTTAAAAATTCTTATGAAATTCTGATTTCTGATGATAAGGATTTTAATGGTAATTTTAAAATTACAATCTCTGAAATAACTGATACCACATATAAAATGGAAGGTTCTCTAAAACCTGCAACCAAGTACTATTGGAAAGTCAGGGCTGTTAATGAAGATGTCCCAGGGGATTGGTCTGAAGTATTTTCATTTACAACATTGCTTGCACCACAGCAAACAATTTTAAGTGAACCGTCAGACGGGGCAACAGAAGTAGATGACAGACCAAAATTTATATGGAATTCTGCACTAAGGGCTGATTCATATCAGTTACAGGTAGCATTAGACCCTGATTTTGAACAAATTGCTTACAGCAACGAAAAAATCAAAACAACATCTTTCAGAAATCTTGCTGTCAGACTCACAACCGGAACAAAACATTACTGGCATGTCCGAGCAATAAACGAAGGTGGCGCCGGACCATGGTCAGACACATGGAGTTTTACTGTCAAAGGTGTTGCTCCTTCAGTAGATGAATTACTAAATTCATTAACTAAATTCGATGTAAATCCAAATCCTTCAAGAGATTTCATTGATGTCCTGATTAATTTACCCTGTAACGGCTTATCAACTATTTCAATATTTAATATAACAGGAACCGAATTGTCTCGTCATAGCTTCTATTCAGAAAAAAATTCTGATATAAATATAAGATTAGATATAAATAACTTGCCTGCAGGAGTTTATCTTTGCCGGTTATCCGGTGGGCAAATTTTGAAAACGGCAAGATTTATTGTAATAAAGTAGATGAAATTTATGAAGAAAATTTTGATAAGCATAATTCTGTTTGCAACTACCAGTATTATTTTTGCCAATGAAAATACTGAGAGCAATAAGATTATTCCGGATTCCAACTGGACAATCTTCAACACAAAAAATTCTGGTTTACCCAATGACATTGTCAGAGATATTGCTATTGACAGAGCAGGTAATAAATGGTTGGCAACTTTTGGTGGTCTTGTAAAATTTGACGGTAAAAAATGGACTGTCTTCAATACAAAAAATTCAAATATACCAGCAGATACTTTAAGCTCTGTTGAAGTTGATTTTTATCAGAATATATGGATTACAACTTTGACAAATGGTTTTGCTAAATTCGACGGCACGAAATGGGAGACCTTCACTCCAAAGAATTCACCCTTACCAACTGCTGAAACATGGTCAATAGAAGTTGATAATGACGACAATGTCTGGCTTTGCACTGCAGGCAAAGGAATTATCAGAAAAGCAGGCAAAGACTGGATTAATTATAATGCCTTAAATTCAAAACTTGGGAATAACACTGTAACGAGCATATATATTGATAAAAATGATAATAAATGGCTTACTCCTATTAACAGCGGACTTTTACTATACAAAGATAATTACTGGAAAGAAATCAATTCAAAAAATTCAAAATTACCCAAAGACCACATTATGTCTTTTTTCGCTGATGATAAGGGTGTTTTTTGGATTGGAACATTACCTGGCTCCGGATTAATAAAAGTTGCTGATACTGTCTGGACATTTTACACCGAAATCAATTCTACAATTCCAACAAGTGGCGTTGCTTCCATAACTCAGGATAACAAAGGAAATATTTGGTTTGCTGGTTTTGATACAGATTTGAAAAAATACATGCCAATGGGATTAATCAAATTCGATGGAACTAACTTTACCCACTTTAACACTCAAAATTCACCTTTGCCTACTAACGATATTACTGTTATTGCAACGGAAAAAAATGGTAACATCTGGTTAGGCACAAACTTTGACGGACTGATTTTATTAAAAGAATAATCTGACTCAAAAAGGAAAATTAAGTATTTATGAAAATAATAGCAAAAACAGGCAATACCGAACTTGCAACAATATATATAGCACAAACAAATGATGGAAATTATGTAGAATTTGTGGAATCAATTCAACCGCCACATACATTGGATAAAAAGTGGGTTTTGATTGTATCTACTTTATATGGGTGTCCTGTTGGCTGTGCTTTCTGTGATTGCAGTTATTTTTATAAAGGGAAAATAAGCACTGAAGATATTTTTAATCAAATTGATTCAATGGTCTTGCAAAGATTCCCTGATAGAAAAATAACCGTTGAAAAATTCAAAATACAATTTGCAAGAATGGGTGAGCCATCTTTAAACAACAATGTCCTTGTAGTTTTGAATAAATTCAGTGATTATTACGATGCACCGGGTTTTGTACCATCACTTTCTTCTATAGCCCCTGCAAGCTCAGAAGATTTTTTTGAAGAGTTACTGTTAATCAAAAAAAGGAAATACAGAAACAACTTTCAGCTTCAATTTTCAATTCATTCGACAAATGAAGCTCAAAGAGATGAATTCATACCTGTCAAAAAA
>RCNQ01000310.1 GCA_003731675.1 Bacteroidetes/Chlorobi group bacterium ChocPot_Mid | reverse complement strand
TAAATAATTAGTATTTAAGTTAACTTTTTCATTTATGCTGTTCATTTCTTCAGTATTTGAAGGAGCAAATTCTTCCTCTTTTAAGTTCATATAATTCAACTAAATCGGTTTTAAATAAAGCTTTTTGTTTAACTTATTGCCATTTCTGTTTACAGTAACATCAATATATTGACCGGCAATACCATCATAAATATTAATAAAGTAATCATCTAATTTCATAATTGGGTTTCCATCTAACTGAACGATGATATCTCCAGGTTCGAGTCCAGCGTCTTCGGCAGGGGAACCTCTTTTAATACTAAAGATAACAACACCTTCCTTAATATTAGTGGATAAATATCTCGCAATCCTATCATCAATTTCACGGACTTCCATCCCTAATGCAAAATTACGATTAATTGTTTTATCTTTTATTAATAAATCTATTACTTTCTTAATTCTGTTAATTGGAATAGCAAAACCAATACCGATTGAACCTGCACCTTTTTGGTCTTGAGCAGTAGAAAAAATCACAGTATTCATACCGATTACCTCACCAAGTGCATTGATTAACGGACCACCGGAGTTGCCTGAACTGATAGCCGCATCTGTTTGAATCATGTCCTTGTAAACTTTATTGTCATAAAACAGACTGACACCATGATTAGAAATCACACCCACAGTTACAGTAGGTTTAGTGTTGATATTGAACAGACCAAAAGGATTACCCATTGCAATAACCCATTCTCCGGTCATAATATCTTCTGAATTTCCGAATTTAATATATGGAAAGTTTTCTCCTTTTATTTTCAGAAGTGCTACATCTGTAATTCTGTCTGAACCAATAATCTCAGCGTCATATTTCTCACCATTTGTCATTGTAACTACAATTTTGCTTGCTTCACCTGCAACATGGTGATTTGTCAGGATGTAACCATCAGGGGAGATGATAAACCCCGAACCTAAACCCTGCACTTCGTAGTTTCGATATCTTGGTTCGCTTCTGAAACCGAAAAACCTTTGGAAAATTGGGTCATCAAAAATCGGGTCTCTGTACTGAACTTTTCTGACCTCAGTAACATTGATACCAACAACAGCCGGACTTGTCTTTGCAACAGCATCAGTTACGGCATTTTTTCGTGAATGTGTCAGTAGGTCATTCAGACTGTCTGCTCTGATTTCTAACTCATTCCCTTTGCTCGATTTACTCTCAACATAAATAATCCCTTTTGCTTGTGGAAAAAGACTTATAGCATTGCCTAAGAGCAACAAACTCAACAAAAAATATTTGCTTATTTTATTATTCATTTTTGAATTTCCTTAAAATTGTCAATTCATTACAAAATTGTCAATTATTTTTCATTCATTACCCATTGTTATTTGTTATTATAATTTATGCTTAACTATTACGAAATTATATTGGAAATAATGTAAATTTAAATCAAAGAGAGTATTTTCAAATAAAAAAAAGGGAGTTATCAACTCCCTTTTTAATTTTGAAAAATCCGTCATCCTGAGCTTGTCGAAGGATGAACTTGTCGAAGGATGAGCTTGTCGAAGGATAAGCTTGTCGAAGGATAAGCTTGTCGAAGGATAAGCTTTTGATAAATACAAAAAAAAATTAATTATAAATTTTTAATAGCAAAATCCCAATTAACAATATCCCAAAACTTTTCGATGAAAGTAGGTCTTGCATTTCTATAATCAATGTAATATGCATGCTCCCAAACATCCAAAGTTAAAATCGGCTTTTTATCCAAAGTCATTGGTGTACCTGCATTACTCAATTGCAGTATTTCTAATTTATTGTCCTGATTTTTGGCTAACCAAGCCCAGCCTGAACCGAAAAGAGTTGTTGCCGCTTTGGAAAATTGCTCTTTGAATTGTTCAAATGAACCAAAAGCCGCAATTATTTCCTCACCAATTTTTCCTGATGGTGCACCACCTCCGTTTGGAGACAAGCATTTCCAAAAGAAATCGTGGTTGAAATGCTGAGCCGCATTATTGAATAATCCACCTTCAGATTTTTTGATGATTTCTTCGAGCTTCATTGCTTCAAAATCTGTGCCTTTAATTAAATTATTGAGATTATTTACATAAGCAGCGTGGTGCTTGCCATGATGATAATCAAATGCTTCTTCCGATATTATACCTTTTAATGAATCTTTTGCAAAAGGTAGTTCGGGTAATGTGAATGCCATATAATCCTCCTATATATAATTATAAATAATTGACAAAATTAACTTTTATTAAGATGTATTAATCGTGAATTTATTTTTTAATGGATTTTTAAGTAAATAGAAAATTTGTTTAACTTGCAATTTTGTTGTAATATTGAATTTATTATTTTTAAAAAAATTATGAAGAAATTGAATGACAGCAAAAACAGAAAAAACTTACTATGAGTTGACAGAACATAATGGGGGTCAGATTGTTATATTTATCGGAATGATAGCAATGATAATAATTATCTGTTTCTATTTTGCGTTACCATTGATGCAGTATTTCTTTGAGAAATTCCTGAAGGGTTTTGTAAACAATGAGACAGGTAAATTTATATCTTATCAGATAAATAACCTTGAACCTAAAGAAGGATTGTCGTATTTATTTTCGTGGGCTGTAGATATTTATAAAGGAACACCAGAGGAAATCCGATACTGGTTTAATCCTGTTCAGTCACTTATAATACCAATCGTGGTGTTAAGTTTTTTTATGTCAAGTGTAATTTCAGCTGTATTGCCAAGGAAAATTGGCTTTCTGAGACAAAAAATTGACCGTGAAATAGCAAATACCATAAGTAAAATTTCATATATCAAGTATGGGAGTGATAGTCAGCATGATTTTAAAGAAATTTTGAATGAAATTAAAAATGCTGATTTCAAAGACTTGCATTTTTTTGTTGAGGACTGGAATATGACTTTTGATGATGTTCTTGCTCTTCAAAAAGCAATAAAATGGAGGGATTATCCTTTTCTTAAGAGGTTGTTTCACGTAAATGACGGGATACAAATGTACATGCGTTTTTACTTTACTGTGAAATATAGCAATACAGTACTTGGTTTTGTTTATATGGGAGCGGCAGTTTTGATTATTATCATTGGCTTACGTGGATTGAAGTTTATACCACCGACACAACCGTCTTTAGTATTATTTGCTTTAGGTCTTGAATTTACATTATTAATTACTTATGCAGTAACATTGATGTACACAAAGCAGGAAGATGATAATGAATTAGAAAGTAAAGTTGGTGGAATGAATACTGACAGCTTGTTGCTGAGTAATGAATTCGGAAGTTCCAAGGATATTGAGAAACTATTAAGAGTATTTATAAAAACTAAAAAACCTTTCAATAAAGTTAAATAGGAAATATGGCTATAAAGTTAATAGATGAGAAGCTCAAAAGTCTTCAGCTGTTTGAAGGAACATTGTTCGGAGATGAAAGAGGTTTTTTTATGGAGAGTTACAGGCAAGATGAATTGGCAAGATATGGTTTGAAGGAAAATTTTGTTCAGGACAATCATTCTGGTTCAGTAAAAAACACATTGAGAGGTTTACATTTTCAATGGAATAAGCCACAAGGAAAGTTGATTCGGGTATCAAAAGGTGAAGCAATGTTTGTTGAGGTTGATATTCGAGAACAAAGCAGAACTTTTGGGAAATACGAGAAATTTATTTTGTCTGAGGCAAATAGGCATATATTATGGGTACCACCGGGATTTGCAAATGGTTTTCTTGTTCTATCTGAGTGGTGTGAAGTTCAGTATAAATGTACAGCATATTATAATCCTGATGGTGAAGGAGGGATACTCTGGAATGACCCTGAATTAGGTATTGATTGGGGTTGTAGTAATCCAATTATTTCTGAAAGAGACAGGAAAGCAATGACATTAAGGGACTGGCTCGCAAAACCAGAATCAAAAATATTCACATAAAAAATTATTACTGTTATTTGTATTAATTATTCACTTCTTCTTTTTTTTATAATATAATCCATAATTATTTTTTTTAAATGTTATGGCATAAATATTGCTGTAATTTTAATAAAAATATTATTAGGGAGGAGAAATGAACGCAGAATTATTAAAAGCAGGATTTATCTTGATTGCCTCGGCTGGTTTTGTAATTTTTAATATAAGCTCGAAAAAAAATTTCAAGCGACTTTTGAAGATTTTTATTAAGCCGAGAGAAAAAAAAGAAGATATCATAATCGGTATCTAAATTATTTAGAACCACATAATTGATTTATGAATAATGATATTGCATTCAAATATTATTAAAAAATTAGCTAAAATTCTGAAACAATTAAGTAAAATCAGAAATTTATCTTTGTTGTTTGTAATTATCTCTTTTATAATATCATCGTGTACACCACAAATACGGTTTGCAACAAAAAATTCGAATTATACAAGCAACAATAATTTGAGTAAAACCAATACAGACAGGAAAATAAATCAGGGTGTTACATTTACAGATAACAGAATAGATTTTCAGGCACTTGATAAATACCCAAATCTTGAATTTAAAAGAAGAGAGGTTCTAACTTTTGCTGAAAGCTATTTAGGCACACCTTATTGTTATGGAGGAATTGATAAGAATTGCACAGATTGTTCTGGTTTTGTAAAGCAAATCTATGAGATGGCAGGTATCAATCTGCCACGGACAGCCGCTCTTCAATATGAGTATGGTAAGGATATATCCTCAGATGAGCCAATACCAGGGGATTTAGTATTTTTTAAAAATAGCAGAAAAATAAGCCATGTAGGGATTTATGTCGGGAATAATCAATTTATTCATGCATCAACAAACAAGGGGGTTGTTGTTCAAAGTCTTGACGATGCTTTTTATAAACAGAATCTTGCCGGCTTTAAAAAAGTACTCAATTAGACTGTGAATATTTTTTCACAAATCAGTGTCAATTGTGAAAATTTTTTAACAATGTTTTTTATACTATTTCAATGATTTTATAAAAGTATTTGTATTATATCTCATTAA
>RCNQ01000309.1 GCA_003731675.1 Bacteroidetes/Chlorobi group bacterium ChocPot_Mid | reverse complement strand
AAATCAATATTGGCGGTTACTTGGCTGTCATCCGGACGGTATGCTGAATTATTTGGATCTGTTAATGGTAATAATTTGCATTTGTATTTTGTTGGATTGTCAAATATTGGCGTCCCAGGATAAGGAACGAATATCTTCAAACATACCATGTCCGGATCAGCTTCAGTTATCCACTGTTTATTGAGTTCCAATGTATCATAAGTTTCAAATGGAGTTCCCATCATCATTAATGCTCTCACAAAACCAATCCCTGCCTTTTTCGCATTCCTAATTGCATCGGTATTCCATTGCACTTTTGTACCTTTTTGTAGATTGTCCAAAACAAATTGATCTCCTGACTCTATTCCAAAGGAAAGCTCAACACATCCGGATTCAATCATTAATCTATACATTTCTACTGAACTTGGTTTGACTCTTATTGATGCCCTCCAAGTTATATTATAAAATTTTAGTATATCGCAGAGTTCTTCTAAACGATTTTTTTTATTGATAATATTATCATCACTTATTCTGAAATGCTTTATACCTAATCTAACACAATCTTCAATTTCCTCTTTAACTCTTTTCATAGAATAATTTTGGCAAAAAGTCTCACCACCAGACATACAGAAAGCACAATGATAATAGCATCCCAATGATGTCAATATTGTACTGCTTATACCCTTATTAAATTCATCTTTTATAAAAATATTACCACCATAAAATCCTTGCAGTAATTCCCTCTTTGGATATGGATATTCATCAATATGCATTTTTAACTTTGGTATTCTTATCACTCCTTCTCTAATGATTCCATTATGCAAATCTTCTACAAAGTCTTCTCCAAATCCATCTACTAAGGCAGTAATGTTATTCAGATTGAGAAATTCTGGTGATTTACCTATTGGCCCACCTACAAATACATACTTTGCTTTTTTCCTAATCCTGTTATATTTAGAAATTTCATTAATAATTGGAGCATCAATCAAACAACCGTATAGCATCAGATATTTACAATCCACAATCATATCAAGATATTTCTTATCCTTAATACCTTGAGCATTAATAACTCTTACAGATGAACCAAGTTGTTTTGCCCAAGTTGCAAGTTTTAATAATCCTAACCCAAATTGAGCCGTAGGATTAACTTCATAAGAAGAATGAGGATGATAAAAAAACAGAAAGTCAATCATAAAGATTATTCCTTAATGATAATTTTATTGCCATCAACTAATTTAGTGAGTCCTTTGAATTTCCAATCTTCAAGTCCAATATAACGTAAGAACTTTTCTGCAGATTCCTTATCGCTGAATGCTATCTCACATAAATAACTTCTTCCGTCCTTTGAACCTTCAATATTTGAATCAGGGGAATCAGTTTCATCATTATCATAATTAGAATTAAATGAGAAATCCTCATCTAAATCCGTAATAACTTTTAATTCATTAACATTAAAGCCAGTCAGAGATAAATCTATGCCCATTTCTTTCAAATAATTTATTTCTTCACGAACAAATTCGTAATGCCATTGGCTTCTTTCAGGAAATTTATTATCGGCAATTCTTGCCAAACGTTTTTGTTCTTCTGTCATATCATCTCTGATAATACAAGGTACTTTATCAAGTCCAATGTTTACAGCAGCACGTTTTCTTAAATGCCCTTTGATAATTACCTTGTTTTCATCAGCAACAATAGGCACATCAAAACCTACCTCACTTATCAAAGCAGCAAGTAATTCAGTATCTTCTTCAGTATGAATTTTGTTGTTCTTTTCATAATCAATCAACTCAACAGGATTGATATAGATAATTTGAAAGCTACTCATATTGTTCCCATCAATTAATTTAAAAATAATTTTTTACAACAATATTGCTTTCAACTGATAAAATTTAGGACATGATGTTTGTAACCTCGTAGGTTAATCTGTCGGTCAAAATACCCTAAATTCTGACCAACATCATGCCCTTTTGTACAATGCTTCACAAATTTAATTTCGCACCATTAAATAAATGTTTTTTCGAATTGGAGAATAAAAAAATGGCAAAAGGATGGATTGCGATTTTCAAACCAGGAACTCACACGGACGCAGCGGGTAATACTAACACCTGGACTGAAGATGATGTCAAAGGTATGGTTGATGCTTATAACAATCAACCTGATGATAAACGACATGATGCTCCAATAGTAAAAGGACATCCAAAAACAGATGATCCCGCTATGGGATGGGTCGAAAAATTAAAATATGAAGGAGGCAAATTATGGGCTAAACTCAAGCAAGTAGATAAAAAATTTGTTGAAGAGGTCCGGAGCGGAATGTATAAGAAAATAAGTGTGAGACTGTATCCGGACGGTAAAATGCTCAGGCATGTTGGTTTCTTAGGTGCTGTCCCCCCCGCAATCAAAGGACTGGGAGATGCTCAACTTTGTGAATTTCCTCAATTTAATGACAAAGAATCAGATGATTTCCATGAAGATTTTGACTTAGAAGATATTTCGCTTGCCGATACAGATACTGTCGCTTCTCTTAAATCAGCACAAGAACAAAGGTCGAAAAAATTTGGAATAGCAATTCAATCAAGCAGAGGATTAGCGACTAAACCTGAGCATTATTCAACATTAAAAGATGAAGATTTTGCAGATCCCGTACATTACCGTTTCCCTATTAATGATATTGCAAATACCATTGTTTCAATGTCAATGTTCAATCGTTATGATACAAGAAATGAATACCAAGAAACAGAAAGACAAATCATAGGTTCACGGTTAGTTGATGCAGCAATTAAATTTCAAATCGATGACAAAAAAAGAGATTTATTTATAAATATGTATAAAGAAAATAATAAACAACAATTCACAAACAAATCTGGAGAAAAGAAAGTGGATGAAAAAATAAAAGCATTAAAGGATGCATTCATCGCTAAGCTGAAATCAGAAACTTCAGAGGAAATCGCTACCAGAGCAGAGAAGCTATTTAATGAAGATAGAGTCGATACATTGTTCATGGAAGTATTCTCCGCACCTTCTGATTCGCTAAAACAGACCGAAACCAATTCGAAAGAAGAGGTAAACAATAATCCTGCTCCAAAGTTTGAAGAATCTGAGGCATTCAAGAATCTTCAAAAAGAAAATAAAGAAATTCGTGACAAACTTCGAATGAAGGAATTCATGGAATTTCTTGACAGCGAACAGGTTAGAGCCAAAGTACCACCTGCACAAAGACAATCCAAACTTGACTTGCTTGAAATGGCATATCAAAGTGGGATTGAATTTTCTGATGCGGATGGTAAAAAATTCAGTGCAGTTGAGAAAGTCAAGCGAGATATACTCTCAACACCTGATGTGGTAGATTTAAAAAATTTGCCCAGTATAACCACTCTAAATAGTGACTTTTCCGAAGAGGACAAGGAAATCGAAAATTACAACAAAAGTAAGGGGAGATAATCATGGGAAAAAACTTAGGTTATACAGAACTTGAATCGGATATAATATCCAGGGATATATTCGCTTCAAATGCCGAAGCATTACAGCTTAAAGGCATAACAATAGCATCCGGGCAGAATCTTGTAAGAGGTACTTGCCTCGGAAAGAAAACCGAAGACGGTAAATATTACAAGTGGAATACCGATGCTTCAGATGGAACACAAAACCTTGCTGGAATATTAGGTGTTGATACTGATGCTTCTGAAGGTGATGAAGTTGCTTTCGCATGGGTAACAGGTGATTTCAATAAATCTGCACTTTACGCAACAGCATCAAGCATGATTACAGCGGGATTTGTAAACAATGACAATGTATCACTTATGATTTCGGAGGAAAATTAATATGACAACAAACATAAATATATATGATAAAAGGTCACTGACTAATGCTGTTAAGAAAGTTAAAACGGTTGAACCGTTTGTTCTTAATCGTTTTTTTAAGCGTCAGAAACCCCATTCTTCCGAGAAAATCGATATTGAGATAATCGAAAGTCAGGCCAAACTGGCTCAGTTTGTCAATGATGAAGAAGGTGCCTTACTTGTCGGTAAGAAAACAAAATCAGTCAAAACAATTACAA
>RCNQ01000041.1 GCA_003731675.1 Bacteroidetes/Chlorobi group bacterium ChocPot_Mid | reverse complement strand
TAAAAGGAATTTCTCTCTGAATGGTACAAGAGGAACTGATAAAAATATTTATTGTTATGTAAAACCTGAATCACAAAGCTGGTATCAAGTTTCAGGTATAAATTATAACGGTAATAATTGGAACATTCCTGTTGATTTAACAGGAAAATCCTATGGTGCTGATTTTTGCAGTGATTCATTGTTTTATTTTGTTTCTTTCCAAGAAGAAACTGTTACAGGAACGATAGATGTCCATAACATTACCCCACCTTTTGTTTTATCAGCAGCGGCAACAAATATATTCAGATTAGTTCCTGATATTCAAGGCGATGACAAAGCACAAATGCATATCACAGTTTGCGATAAAACTGAAAGCGATACTGTCGAGTTTGTGATAAAAAATGCCGGTGGACCTACCCTTAATTTGAATTTATCAGGTGCATATTTTGATGCTCCTGCTAATGGTACAAATTATAACGGTTTCAAGTTAATAAGCCCTCCACCAACAAGTAATGTTTTCTTGACGTCATGCGAATCACAAACATTTACAGTGAGTTATACTTATCAGCTGGGGCATAAAGGGACTGTGTCAACAAAATTGTATATTCCTCACAATGATTTAGACCCAATGAGAAAAAATCCTTGGGAAGTTGATATTACAGTTGTGATTGACTCTTTTGTTGTTGCCTCGTATGATGAAAATGATAATGAGCTGAATGATATTAATGTTTTAGATTTGGGACAGATTTGCATTGGTGATAGTACAGGAAAGAATTTTACAATTAAAAATCATTCTTCATTTACAATCAATCTCATGGATTTTGAGTTTTCAAATGATGCTGATAAATTTTCAGGACAAACGATAACATCAAGTCCAATTTACGTTGGTGATGCGATGATTGCATACATAATGTTTGCTAATCCTGATTCTGTTAAAAAATACAGAACACGTGTATATATCAAACCAAAAGAATGTGAATTTGCTGTTGACTCTTTTGATGTTGTTGTTGATATTGTTGAAAATAAATTACAGTTCTCGCAAAACTTCGTTGTGGTTGATACAGTCAATTTTGGTCAAGTAAAAATCGGATACAGCAAAAGAGAAACTATTGATGTTACTAACGATGGGACAGGTCAGGCTTTGATTAGAAATTATCGATTAAGTCCCTCTACACAAACTGAATTTACTGTCGTAAATGTTGCACCTAATTTACCTGTTTTACTTACTCCCAAAGATGGTTCAAAATTGGCAGTAAATGTCGATTTCATACCATTAACAGAAGGATTTCATAGCGCTACATTAACTGTTTTTTCTGATGATTCTGAATCACCGAGGTCTTGTCCTGCTGATGGATATGTGGTCCTTCTTGCTGAAGGAATTAAATCTAAGGTTACAGCTTTTCCGATAGATTTTGGATTGAATGCATACTGCGAAGGACTGAAATTCGATACCGTCATTGTTGCAAATTCTGGGACAGCTTCAGTTGATATTATTTCTCAGGGAGAAATATTAGGTGCTGATAATCAAAGCTTCAAACTCATCAATCCACCAAGACCGACATATACTTTGAAGGGTGGCGATTCTGCTTTTTACATCGTTCAGTTTGACCCATCTGTTCCTCCAACAGGACCTAAGTCAGCAACATTCCATTTAATGACTGACAATCCTTTAGAACCGAATATTTATACCGTTTTAACTGCAGAAACAGATAGCTTAAAAGTCAGTATTAACCCTGATTTACTTAGTTTCGGAGGTGTTCCGGTTCCTAAAGATACAACAGTGAATGTCGTTGTTACTAACAATGGAAGGTTTCCTGTTCAAATTGAAAGGGTTGTAATAAACGACCCACTTGTAACAATAAATCCTGACCCCTCAGGTAGATTATTATTACCGGGTGGCTCAGTTAATTTTGATGCTCTCGTATCATTTAGAGAATTTAGAGATATCAATGCTCAGATAAAAATATTTTTAATCTCACCATGCAATGATACTTTAATTGTGACTATCAGAGGAAAAGGATTGCAAGGTGAATGGTCATTCCCAACAGATTTAAATTTTGGGGAAATCCCTTTTTGTGAAAGTTCAACAATGAGTTTCATACTTACTAATTTGGGTGACCCACCTATTGAAGTAAGGAGTCAGGAGATTCTCCCAGAACTTGATTGGCAATTGTTCTCTCTTCTTGGTGCTGACCCAAGCGGGACTATCTTAAATAGAGATGATGTATTAAAAAGAGATATAGTCTTCAGTCCCTTCCTGACAACAGAAGGAGTTAAGACAGCTAAACTTCAGACAATCATTTTTGTCAATGCAAAATTGGATACATTAATAACATACCTCACAGGTATAAGAAATTCAGGTTTGCTTGCTACTCCGATTGATATTGATTTCCGAAAAGTAATTGTTGGCAATGTTCAATCAAGACAATTGATTTTAAAGAATATCGGAACTAAACAAATTACTATAAACTCAATTTTACCATTAAAGAATTATCCTGATATTTTCAGCACTAACCCAACTCAGTTATTGATTCCAAAGACGCTGGCTCCGGGTGAAGAATTTGCAATTTATGTTGAGTTTGCTCCCAAAAATATTCAAATTTATATTGATACTCTGGAGCTCCAGATAATAGAGCCCTGCAATGAAATCAGAAGAGTTATCTTAAAAGGAGAAGGAATTCCTGCATTGTCTGCAAGAGTATGGTTACCCAAAATGCTAATTGACCCGAAATCCAGAAATATGAAAATTCCGGTTTATATGAGATTGGATGAAAGAGGTAATGATATTTCTGATATTGCAATAACTGCATCACTTAAATTCAACAGTGCTGTTTTCATTCCAAGAGGATTATCAACCGAAGGTAGTGTCTTGAACTCTTATGTTGATATTAATGGTGACAGAATTTTTGAATTCTCTGCCAACAAACTGAATATTAATGATTCGGATTCAATTTTGACTGAAATTATTGGTGATGCACTTTTAGGAGATGTTGAAAGTACACCGATTGAGTGTTTTAAATTTGTAATTTTGCCAGATACGATTTTTGCTCCAATTTATCCTGAAAGTGGAGAAATACGTTTAAAAATATGCAAAGAAGGCGGAGACAGATTGCTTTACAGAGGCAATCCAATCACTATGTACATTAGTCCTAATCCTGCAAGTGATGAAATAAATATAAAAGGCAATGTACTTGAAGAAGGTTTGCATACAATCGAATTGACAGATATCAGAGGCAACAGTTCTTTGGTTGAAAAATGGATTTCTGATTCAAAAAAAGATTTCGAATTTAAAATTGATGTTAGTTTGTATTCTAGTGGAATGTATTATATTATTTTAAGAACACCTGAAAGAGCTTTGGTTGTTCCTGTATTTATAATTAATTAAGGAATATTTTTATAGGTTAATTTGAAATTATGAGAAAAATAAAAATTTTTATATTAGTATTTACAGCAATCCTGACAACACTGAATAGCCAGGAAAAACCTATGTTTTACGTGGGACCATATGCAGGTTATAATTACAATATCCATTTTGCTGATTTCAAAAAACTCGGGAATATAAATAATTGTTGTCCTTTATTTGAGTCAGGTACCGGCAGTGGTTATGCTATTGGTGGATTATTTGAATATCCTTTAAGAAATGAAATTTTGCTTGGTGCAAGGTTGGGAATCTCAGAAATCGGTGCTTTGCTCTCAAAAGATGAAATTATAGGTAATACTAATGGGAAGATATTTAGTGATTCATTACTTGATTATGCTACTGTTGAACATACTATTGACTCAAAAATTATGATAATTGGTTTTGAACCTTATGTGAACTATAAGTTTTTCGGACTGATTGATAGTTATCTCGGTTTTAAATTCGCATATATGATATCTGGCAAAATTGACCAGCAAGAAGAACTAATTAAACCTGATTATGTTACTTTTAAGGATGGTAAGTTAACAAGAAATGTTTATAAAAATGTAGATATACCAAATAAAAATTCTTTCCTGATTTTCGGTTTTTTTGGCTTGGGATTTGATTTGAATGTAACAAAAAATATTTTATTAACTCCCGAAGTTATTTATTATCTTCCCTTGAACAATATTTATGAATCAAGCTGGAAAGCATCTACTTGGCAAATAGGTATGGCATTGAAGTTCCCGATATTTCCTCCTAAAGTTCTTCCGTTACAATATGATACTCTTTTTGTAAGAGATACATTAATAGTTTCTGATTATAAATTATCCGAAGAAAGTATCAAATTAATTGATAAAAGTATAAAAACAAAGGAAATTGAAAATGAAGATTTCATATTGAATCAAACGACTATTTCTGAAAAATACGAAAAACGTATTCCTAAAGCTTCAAAATTAGATATTTCAATTACTGCAGTTGGCATCAGAGCCGACGGTACAAAAATCAAAAAACCAGCTTTGGTTATTGAAGAAATTGAAGTTGAAGAAGGATTCCCATTGCTCCCATATATATTTTTTAAAGAATCAAGTAGTAATCTTAATGAAACTGGTATGAAATTCCTGAAAAAGGACGAAATAAAAAGCTTTTCGGAAGAGTCACTGCCTTGGAATACACTTGAAATATATTATAATTTACTTAACATCATCGGCTCTCGATTAAGTAAACAACCAAACAAAAATATAATAATTGTCGGATGTAATAATAACTCAGGAAATGAGAAAAACAATCTTAAACTTTCTGAAGAAAGAGCAAAAGCTGTAGAGAATTACCTGCTTACTGTTTGGGACATTAAACCAAACCAGATTAAAACACGCTGGCAAAATCTCCCTGATAATCCAGGAAACATTAACGATGTTGATGGTATAGTAGAAAATCAAAGAGTTGAACTAAAAATGACAGATAACGATATTAACAAGCCAGTTTATCTTAAG
>RCNQ01000308.1 GCA_003731675.1 Bacteroidetes/Chlorobi group bacterium ChocPot_Mid | reverse complement strand
TGTGTCTGATGGAAAGACCTGTTCTCAAAATATACATTGAACCCTTTGTGAATCCTCAAAACTACTTTCTTCAAATCTCCGTGATACACACCGAAGCGGTATTTCGACCATTCTTTAAAGTCAAATTTCTTAGCTTTGTATCTATGAGTTTCCAATGGTTCAAGTTTATCAATGTGCTGGACAGCCAAGGCAATATGATGACCATGGTATGGCACATAAGCAACACAATAAAGAGAACCGGAATAGTAGAAAAAGCATCTCAGGAGGATGTCAAATGACTTTGCTTTGTCCCTGCCTCCAGCACGGTAATGGACTTTTACCCATTGCTTTTCGGTTATATATTTGATTATTCTGAAAATCTGAAACCTATAGCAGGTCAGACAGGAATGGTGGTTGAGGTCAACGGCAGAATAATAGGGCTGGAGTATCTTTCAAAGGAAAAGGTATTCAAAGAACTGTATGACAGAATGCTTAAAAGCTATGCCGCTGACTGTATTGTAAATAATTCACACTATAACAAGAAAATAACAGGTTTTGAAGGAAATCCAAAGGAATATTTGAATAATCTACGCGATGTGCAATCAGAGGAATTCAAAGCTGTCGGTTTGGGCAGTGATATTCGCTTCACAAATAGAAACATAAATGGCTCAGCGATTGTTTATAGAAAAAATCTTATTTCATTATCGGTCAGTACAATAGTGTAGGGGAGAGTAGCTATGAAGATATCATCACAAAAAATAAGAGAAATAGAAAAAAGCCGCAACTTATGAGTCATTGCGGCTATAAATTTCAAATCATTAATTACGAAGTAATAAACCAAAATTGAGAATTATTTCCATTTTCTCTGACTGGCTGTACCTCATGCTTCCTCCAATCCTGAATCCAAACCATTCAAGCTTTTTTTCGCACCCGATTTTTCAAACTCAATTCTGCCACCAATTCTTTTAACTGCACATTTTCTTTCTTTAAATCCCCAACCTCACTGCTTGTTGCTTCCCTCAGGATATCTCCGTTCAACCGCCTTTTGCCTGCTTCCAGAAAGTCCTTACTCCATTTGTAGTACACATTGGGGTTTATCCCATCTCTTCTGCACAACTCAATTATGCTTGTTTCTCCTTTTAACCCTTCCAATACTTTACATATTTTTTCTTCTGCATTGTACCTTTTTGTGGTATGCCTCTTGATGTCTCTTACGACACCCCCGATTGTAGTTTTCTTTTTCATCTAATTACCCTTTCTTGTTTGTAATCTGTTATCGAAAACTATCTATACATTTTTATGCCATTTTGGTATGATTTATTTTGAAGTAAAACAGATCTCAATAAGTGGATAAAGGTATAACTTAAGTATAACGTTTTAAATAAAAATGTAAATAAATAAAAATAAGAGTTGAAAGTACATTGTCTTATATTCCCATTATGCTTCTTTACACTTCCCATATTGCATTAATCCGAGCTTCATTTTACTAATAACTTTATCTTTTAATGATTTTGGCTTTATTACTTTTATTGCTTCATTCCATCCAATTATCCATGACACTAAATCCATTCCTATTGGTACGGTCATTTCAATTATTAGATTTCCGTTTCTGTCATAGCTGGTCCTTTGTGTTTTGTGCCATTTTCTACCCGAAAAGTAACCAATAAATTTTTTCTTTATTTTTAGTCTAATTGTCATAGGTTTACTTGAGTAAACTCCAAATCTCCTTTCCGTAAACTCATCAAAATCAAACTCAGGTAGTTCGTAAATGTTATTCGATTTTTCTATCTGTTTTATACCATGCAATTGTAAAGCTTCATGTTTGCCATAATATGGAAAGTATGTAACTACATAGATAATACCATTGAATGTAAATAGACCCTCAAAAAAACAGTCATAATGCTTTTCAGTATCTTGCTTAACACTATAATATCTAATATGTACCCATTCCTTATTGACAATATTTCCTATTACTTCTTCTATTAAGCTATTATGTTTTGAATAGTCATAAGTTCCAAAGTTTTGATCCCAAAATAAACATTCTTTATAAAACACATCACCCGAAGCTAATTTTTCTAATTTCTTCTCAAGTTCATCGGCTTCCTTTTCAACAATTGTACCCTTGAAGCATCTCAAATGAGCTTTAAGAATATGCATCGAGAATAACTCATTTGATTCTATTCTGGGTAAGTTATTGGGTTTAACATAGTTACTCGATAGACTCCATAATACCTGTTTGCCTTCTTTCCATTGTTCAAGTAAAGGAATACACTCCTGCAAGACTCTTAAATCTCTTTGAATGCTCCTTTCGGTTACGACTATATCTAACTTATCTTCAACTTTTTCCTTTAAATCCTTTACTGTCAAAATTCTTCCCTTAAGAAATTCATTGTATTCGAGAAGCATTCTTTTCGCTTGTTCCGATTGTCTATTATCTTTTTTCATAATTATCTTATTTTTTTTCCAGAAGACACATCGTGTCGTCTAACAATTTATATTTGCAAAATGCAAATAAGTTTGATTATAAACAAATATTTTTTTTATTTATTAATAAAAATAGGAGTAGATATGATAAAATTATATTTTTACCTTTGTTTTACGTTGTTCCTTTTATCTTGTGCGCAACCAGTTCAAATCATTGAATTTAATACTAATCAACCTAACATTAAAGAAGGTGAGACATCAGAATTATGGTGGATTGTTAAAAACGCAGATACTATTTCTGTATATGATGAAACTGCCCAACAGTATATTTATTTGGGTCAACAATTACAAAATAAAAAAATTGTTAAGCCACAATCATCTACAGAATATAATTTAACAGCAGTTAACAAGTCATCTAAGGAAATAAAATCGATTAATATTAATGTCGAACCTCGTTTGCCCCAAATTAACAAACCTGTAGTGAAAGAAGAAGCAAACGAAAGTGCATCTAAATATTTAGCTGGATTAAAGAATATTAAAAATGTTCTTTCTGATTCAAAGCTTGTTTACAGGATACTTAGTTTCGACAGAACACATTATCCTGATTCAATATTCATTAAAGTAATTGTGCAAGATGAAAAAGGAAACTTCGTCTCCAACCTTGCACCACCTTATGGGGACATCCAAACACAAAAGCAGTTTTTCAAAAAAATCATAGAAAATGTAGAGCAAGAAAAAAAAGTAATTGATGACTTTTCAGTTATTGAGTTTCATAATCAATTTGTTGAACCGTGCAATTTTTCTTTAGTTTTAGACCATAGTGGTTCAATGTACGGCGAAAATGGTGAACCTATTAAAGCATTGGAAAACTCAACAAAAGAGTTCATTTCGAAAAAAAGATTAGATGATAAACTATCAGTTGTAAAGTTTGACCATAGAGTCTTTACCGAAGTTCCCCTAACAAGTGATGAGAACGAAATTAGAAATCGAATTCAATATGATGGACTAAAAAGATTTGGTGGGGCTACTGCATTATATGCTGCTGGTGATTTTGGACTCAAAACATTAAATTCAGTAAAAAATAATAAATACCTTATTCTTTTTACTGATGGAATGGAAAATGCTTCTTTATGGTTATCATTGCTGAATAATTCAGAATATGCAGCTAGAGCTTCGGAACTCATATACAATGCAAGAGATTTTAATACGAAAATTTATACGATTGGTTTTGGCTATGCTAACCAAAAAGTATTGGAAAAAATGGCAGTACTTGGAGATGGTGCTTTTTATTGGGCAAATAATGGAAAAGAAATTGAACAAATCTATTCTGAGCTTCCCAGAGTCTTTCAGAATTATTACCTTATTTCCTATAAACCGATGCAAAAAGATGGATATCACGAAATAGTAATAAATGGTAGTAACCTTGATGGTAGCGATTCTTTTGTCAAAGGAACAACTTATATTGGTGAAAAATTTGATTTTCCTGTAGAACCTGGTACACAAACACAAGTTGTTGCTTTTTTTGATTTCAATGATGCAACTCTAAAACCTGAATATAAGGAGGTTGTTAAACTTTTTGTTAAATACCTTAATACTAATAGTTCTTATAAAATAAAAGTCATAGGACATACAGATTTAACAGGACCTGATGGTATTAATAAAATGCTTTCATTAAAAAGAGCTCAAAAAGTTGCCTCAGTATTTGTAGAAAATGGGATTAATAAGACAAGAATTGAGGTCATAGGTATGGGGAAAAAACAACCTATTCATACAGTCGAAAACTATCAATGGCAAGCTAATGAAAATAGAAGAGTGGAATTAGTGATTTATGAGAAATAGTAAGCCAATAATCGTTTTTTACTTGATGTTGCTTCTTATACCTGAAAATTATATTCATTCTCAGGAAATCAGGAAATTATTGCAATTGGTTATGCCTTCAGTTGTCAAAATTGAAACAGATGAAGGACAAGGGAGTGGAGTAATTATAAACTCACAAGGTTATATTATAACAAATTTTCACGTAATAGCAGATTCTTATGAGTATCCGGAGCGGATTAAAATCAAAACAAATAGTAAGGATGAATTTACTGTTAAGAGAATAGTTGATATTGATGAAGATTTAGATTTGGCTATTATAAAGACTAAGACTCTTGAAAAAGAAATGCCGATTACTATAATCGATCCGGATAGTATATTCATCGGTGATGATGTCGTTTGTATTGGTAATCCTTTCGGTTTGGAAGGATATGTTACCAAAGGGATAATAAGCAAATATACAACTCCTTTTGTTTTCACTTCAGCAAGTATTAATCCCGGCAACAGTGGAGGTGCTCTTGTAAATATCAATGGTGAACTTGTTGGGATTCCAACTTTTACTCTTACTAATACTCAAAATCTTAATGTTGCCGTTTGTGCAAAGTCAATCAGATTTCTTTTAGATTATAATAAAATATTGTATAACGAATAGAAAGATAGAAAAATGAAAAAATCGACATACATTCTAACTTTAACTTTCTTCCTGACATTTGCTCTGTTCTACTCATCAGAAGCTACTGATTATTCCGTAAGAGTAAAACGTATTGCTCAGGATTTATATCAAATCAATAATTCGAGTATCTATGTTAAAACCAGATACTGCCATGAGTATTCTTATGGAGATGAAGCTATTCTTAGTTATACTGGTCATGGATATATAAAAGGAAAATTGTATTTCGGAAAGAATAAACAATGTTATGATATTGAAGAAGTTTATAATGGTATTAAACCTGAGTATGGAACCGTTGGTATTTCAGGAAATAATATTATTCAATTAGACTTGATTTTAGTTCCAACTATTTTATAATTATTTTTAATTAAATCGGATATGTTATGAAAAAATTAATATACTACGTATTCCTACTTGTTGGTCTTTTATTTGCATCATGCAGTACACCATATGCTCAAAAACATTATTATAATCCGAAATATATCGATAAATATGTAGAAGCAGATTTTAAAAATACATGTTCTGCATGTGAAGATCCGATCCTTCTTAGAATGGAAAAGAAAGTAAATAGTGATTTAAACTCTTTAAGCATCGAAGAACAGCAATTGTACGCTGACCTAAAGCAAAATTGTGAAATTTGTATGGCATCTCATAGAGTAGCTTATGAAATCTATGATAAACCTAATGCATCTTCTCCATTATGGTTTTCAATAATTGCTGGTATTGCTTCATCTTTAATTATTTTTGCTTTGCTATGAAGATTGTATAATTTAACTATTTGTATTATAAATTATTGAGGTAATTATGAACGAAGAAATTTACAAGAGTAAAGAGCGTGCAGGTCGTCGCACTTATTTTTTTGATGTTAAAAAAGCTATCAACGATAAGCTATATCTTGAGATAACAGAAAGTAAGAGAAACGACGATGGCACATTCGAAAGACATAATATCATGATATTTAGTGAGGATATGAAGCATTTCAAAAATGAAATACTACAGATATTCGAAAAATATTTTGCATAACTCAAGGTATAAAAAAATGAAGACTATACTATATTATATTTTCATTTTAGCAATATTAATCAGCTGTAGTTCAACTGCTACGCATACATACAAGCTTAAGGTTATTGACAAGGACGGGAAACCAATACAAGGTGCTGAAATAAACTACCAATATAAATATCAACACATGGTTTCTTATGAAAAGACATTGAAGGTGGATACTGATTCATCAGACAATCAAGGAATATTTCTAACTGAATTAGATATACCGAAAAGGGAGGGTGATCAGATATGGGATGTCTATTTTTCTAAATTTCTTTATAGAATAAATAAAGATGGTTACTATCCATCACAAGATGAGCTATCATCAATATATGGTAGCAGTGATGATTATATAAAATTTACAAAAATTGCTCACAAAGAAATAGTCGAAGCGATCTGTTACCTGAAGAATATCTATCATGTTTATCAGGTCAATGTTTTTGTACCAGTTAACATTGATTTGAAAGAAGTTTTAATAAAATATAAATTATTTCAACATGGCAAAGAAGTATCTTTAAAGGAAACACATGCAAATTATATTCTTGATTCAGTGGAAGCGGCACCAGTATATATAGATAACAAGCATAAGATAAATACCGCAATCGAATATTATATTACTGCGCCTTACTGTAAGCCAATTTTAATTACCCATGAAAATGATTTTGGTTCTGACCTCCCATCGAATATGAAGTCAAAATATACTTGGAGTGATACTTTAAAAGAGTTTTATCATAAGTATAAGATTTATGTAGCTGACAAGGATAACAAGCCACTAAAAAATGCAATTGTGGAATACTCTCTATCAAATGGTATGAATATAGCAGGTCCTTTTTCAAGAACAACCGATAAGGATGGTTTTGTTCTTGATAGTATAGCACCAAGATTTAAAGAATGGAGTATTAACAGTCTCGAATCACCTACAGAAATAAAATATACAATAACAAAGTTTGGATATGATACAGTATTCGGTTCTTTAAAATCTACTTATGGAGAAGTCGGCTCAATTGATAATGAAATAAAAGAATGTAATGCAGAACTTACCAGAAAATCAGATGATGAATTAGCAAAAATTAAATGGGGTAGGAAATTTAGAAATCGATATTTCGAAACACTTCCACCTGATAGCGATGTTATTATAAATATTTTTATGATAGAAAGTGGAGATGAAAATGAAACTGAAGATGAACGCAAATTTGCTACTCAAGAATCGGCAAGATTTCTATCAGAATACTTGGAAATCAAACCAGACTTTGAAAAATACTTAATAAATTATTTAAAAAATGATTTAAATTCGACAATTACTTTTTCAAATGTTTATAATAGATATTTATCTGCTAGACCAGAAAGCCCATGGGCTATCTTACTAAATGCTGCATTATCATTAAAGAATTCCTATTTTTCTGAAGTAGAAAACCCTAAAGAATTAAGAGAAGAAATATATGAAGATATTAAAACAGCTAACAAATTATTTAATAATCAAAATCCTTTTGCTTTGGTTAAATTAAGCGAAGTATGTAGTACACTTGAAAAATATCCTGAAGGTATTTGGTATGCCAAAAAAGCTATTGAACTTGAACCAAACTATGCTAATGCTTATTATGCATTAGGTAAAAACCAAGCAGGAAAAGGTGAAATTGACGATGCCATTGAATCATACAAATTAGCTTTGGATAATTTTAAGACCTCCGACTATGAAAATGATAAAAGACGGTGTCTAATTGGACTTGTTGATGCTTTTATGGTTTCTGAGAATTTTAGTGATGGTATTATTACTCTGACACAATACTCCAGTTTATTTGAAAACAAAGATCTCATTAATTACTATAGAGGTTATTTCAATTATCGAAACGGCGATAACAAAAAAGCTAGAGAGTACTTGCTAAAAGTTCTTAAATCAAAAGAAATTGAAAATAAATCGGGATTGTATGTTATTCTCGGACATATTGAAATGCGATTAAATAATTATTCAACAGCTCTTAGTTATTTTGCTCAAGCAGAAAAACTCGATCCCGAATTAGGAGATATTTACTATTATAGGGCTTTAATTTATTATCAACAGAACAACTGCAAAAAAGCAAAAGAGCAAATTGATATAGCAAGTTATAAATATGACGGCAGTACTTATAAAATTGAAGAGCAAATAAAGAAAAAATGCAGTCCGGAAGAATATGTTTATGGTTATGTTAGCAGGTATTGGTATTGTTATAATGGTTACAATTATGATGAAGCATGTGTTTATAAGGTAGAAATAACATGGACTAATAATTCTAACAAACGTATCACAAAAATAACTTTTGATTTAGAAATTAGTGAAGATAATTATACTAAGTATAAAGATAAATATTGGATGAAAGTTTCTTTGGATCCTGGTGATAAATTAACATATACACTTATTCTTCATAATAGTGTTTATACTAATGATAAAGAGGATGCAGGCGATCTTGATTACAGTATAACAATTATAAAAGTAGAATAAAACAATTAATAA
>RCNQ01000307.1 GCA_003731675.1 Bacteroidetes/Chlorobi group bacterium ChocPot_Mid | reverse complement strand
TGACAAAATCAATAAAGCAGCCGAGGAATACAATGAAAAGGTTGATAAGGTTAAGGAGATAAACCATAAGAAATCTGTGTTTCTTGGTACATTAGAAGGTGATAATTTCGCAAAATTATCATTTTTTGGAACTCTGTGTTTCGCTGCATTATTGTTTGATTATTTTGTAAATTCAAGAACTCTAATATGGATTCCACATGCTTTAGGTACAAGCGTATCAGTATATGTATTTGCATTTATCTTCAGTATATTTGATGGTATAATAGCAGTTTTAGCATCAGGTTTATTTGCTAAGAACATGATAGGATTTGTCAATCAAAGAAGAATTTGGCTTTCATTATTATGGAGTCTTGGTGCAATAAAAGCTATTCTTTTTGTCGTTTTTATAAAATTTGAGTTAAAAGATAGCTTCGCAGGTAGTAACCTAATGATATTTATCCAACTCTGTTTCATAGCACTTATTTATGCTATTCTTCACTTTGCAGGTAAGGGTATTTATTATTCGTTAAAAACCCTTTCTTATGGATTTCTAATCTATATTTGGCATGATCCAAATGAAAAGAAAAAGAAAAATCGTAAGGGTGTCATAGATTTGGATAATAAAATATCATTATATAAATTCAATAAAAATGAAGTATATAACCATTTTCAAATAAATATCGTTTAAGGAGTTAAAATGAAACGAATAATAGTTATTGGAGTAGGTGTCGTCGCCATATTATTAATTGCATATTATATTTATACGATTATTGCAGCTGAAGAAAGACAAACAATTAATATTGTTCTACTCAATTCTGACAAAAATAATTCAAATGAAAACTATATTAATAAGATTATTGAATCAGTAAATTTTGAGTTAAAAGAAATTGATTTTAAAATTATTTCTTTAAATACTGTTGAAGATTATAAAATTTTGGAACCCATTGGATTAGTTTCTTCAAAAGATTTTCCTATATTGGTTAAAGATACCCTCAATGAAATATTAAATATACATTGGAAGAAAATAAATGACAACGTTGGGGTTAATAATATTCTTGAGTCTTCTTTGAACGAACTAATGAATAACGATCATGAAAACACATGCACAATTTTCCTCGGTTCATTCCCTAATTGCTATGATAAAGAATCAGCTAATGCGGCTGTTACGCTTATCGAAAATCTGATTAATAAAAAGATCCTAAAAGGAAAAATCATCTTATCACTTAAAACCAATAGCGAAGAACCAGAACAAGACATAATTAAGTACTTCGAAAGTACTAAACTCAATATTACTAATTCGAATCAGGTTGTTCCCAAACGTATTTGTGATTACAAGAAGATAACAACAGTATTTCTTTCAAGTATTCCCGAGAAAAAACTAAGTCAGTTTTCATCACTATTTAAGAAGACCTTAGGGAACAACTTTGATTTGACAGTATTTTCAGGTGATTCGTATAATGGTTCTAAAGAAACGTGTGATGACAAGAAAAAAACTGAATACATTGAATTGCTCAAAAAAGTTAAGTCAGCTGGATGGACTTCAATTAAGCAAATCTTTGATAATGCTTGTCAAGATATTAAGAATAATCCGTCAAAAGATACAAAGAATTTAGTTATAATAGGGTTAATGCCAAATGCCGGTAAAGGTGATCAAAAAGTTAATTGGAATGCCATCAAGCAAGCCAAAGTGTATTGGTTTTTACCTTCAGAAGATAAGCTTAATGAAACAACTTCAGTGTTCATTGATGGTTTTACAATTAATAAAATAAATTTTGAAATTATTAAATATTAAGGTGCAAGATGAGAACATTTAAAATAATTTGCTTAACTCTTGTTTTAATGACAGGATGTAAAACTGCTGATATGATTTTTCATCCTGATGATTTTATTAAAAGAGATTCTCCTAGACAATATGAATTCGTGCATGATACAATTAAACTATACAATGATCAGGGAGAAATGTCTGATGCTATTAAAGGTGCTTCCATAAATAGAAGACTCGTTTTTTCTAATGTCGGTGAATCTTATAAATTTAAATCTGGAGAAGCTGTAGAAGTTATTATGGATGGTATAGATATGTCTGTTGCAGGATTTGATATCGTTACTGATGACAATACTGGAGATATTACTTTGAAGTTGATAGATAAAGCTTTCACTAAAGTTAAACTCGAGAGCAAATGCCAAACAATTGTTAGGACTGGTATCGATTATGTACCAAAAATAGAAGTTGCTCAAGGATTAAAACCAGAGCAAATAGTCGTTACTCCTATGTTTGATGATGACTGTAATAAAATAGGATATCAAATACGATACGGTTCAACTGAAAAAGGTTGTCGTAAGGAAGCTCGTGAAGTCCTGACTAAATTTAAAGATTGTGAAGATGGTAAGATTGGAAATAATAAAAGTGGCAATAAAAAAGATCCATGCCGAATAAAGCGAAAACTTGGAATTCCTTGCCCTTAACTTAAGGAGTATAACATACTGACATATGAAAATGATAAGGGGAAAAGAAAAACAGTGCAAGAAGGTTTCTCATTTATAGGATTCTTCTTTCCACATATTTGGGTATTTGTTAAAGGCCTTTATGGTTATGGTGTATTATTTGTTTTCTTTATTTTAATTCAAATAGCAACCTCAAAGAATAGTATAACCAGATACTCTGATTATGATACTTTTTTTGGATTATTAGTCTTATTCTGCGCATTTATATGGGATTTCGAGGTAATGACATTGTAAAGGATAATCTGATAAAGAAAGGTTATTATCAGGTTGGAAAATGTAAAACTGCTATAGAGTATTTTCAAAGAGCACATATTCATTTTGACCATGAAAGATATAATCATGCAATAGTAGACTTTACAAATTACATTGAAACTTATAAGTTTAATCCTGATGCATATTTGTATCGGGGTATGGCAGTGCCTTGATTGAGGACAAATATGAATGCTGCCCTTGCTCCTGACTTCCGCACAGGGACACCCAACTCTAAAATATAAATATAGTATTTATGCGGCTTCCCAAAGATTTTTTTTGCTTTTTTTAAAAAGTGCGGAAGTCAGGCGATAAAATCTCCACCAAATCTTCATTAGTAAGTGTAATATATGGACGACCTGGAATCTCAAAAACTGGTTTCAGCTCTTTCTTTTTTGTTAGAGCTATAGCTTTCCAATTCTCTTGACCTGTTTCATAAAATTTAGCCCAAAAGAATTTCCTCATTTTCAAAGAAATTGGTATTGTTGGCTTAATGGTACCACCGTATTGATGAATAGCAGAATAAGTAGAATTTGCAGAGATGCAAACCAAAGCATTACAGCAGTTAAGCGACAGGAGAATCATTAACAGATAAACTTAGCTCATTTGAAGAACTTCAGATAGAAATTATTTATGTAAACTTACTTTATAAATTCAATTTAGATTATGCGCTCTATTTATTTCATTTTTTAATTCATCAACAACTAAATTCAAATAAGTTCCAACTTTTCTATAAAATTCTAATCTGGAATTATTGATTATTACTTTCGAAAATTCCTTTATCCATGAGTAATAAAATCTATTGAAAAATTCTTTTTTTATATTATTTATTGTCTGAAGGTTCTCATTTACACCATTTAATAGAAATTGAATTTCATTATGAATTAAAAATAGTAAAAACTCTGATTCTGCTACAACATGGTCAGGTAAATCCTTAAATGATTCATTAATTGCCAAGCCGGTTGAATCGTATAGTTTACTTACTTGAAAAGTGCTATCACCCATCAATTTCCCTTCTTCAAGATAATAAGAACCATAAGGAGGAGCAATGACATGAAATGGTCCAACAAACAACCTTGCAAACTCAATCATAAGCTCTTGCTGTTCGTTGGAAATGTATTCATTCTTTATTTCAACGAGTTGCTTTAAAAATTCAGGATTATCAACAAAAGATGTAATTAATTTAATATCTTCATCTAGTTTTTCAGGATTCAGATATTCTGAACCGGGGAAAGAAAGTAAATCTGTCAGGGATTGAATCAATCCCTGAGCAGATTTAAGTTTTAAAATATTATCTTCTAATGATTTATTCATTTTTGTCAGTTGCAAAATCTCTAATATAATAAACATTTGGTTTAGTACCATTTTCACCAGGTTCTAAAAATTCTCCCTTGTTGTTTTTCAACTGTTTGTAAGGATATTTTTTTATTAACATTGATACCTCACTGTTTGGATCATCAAAATCACCAACTGTTCTTGCTTGTGCAGGACATGATGCAACACAATAAGGTTCCATTCCATCTTTTCTTCTGTGATCGCAAAGGATACATTTTTCTGTAATGTATAATGGTCTAACCGGCTTGTAATCAGGATGTTCATAAATATTTGCATTCGGTGGTAATTGTCCGACTTTTTTTGCTACCTCATCTCCTGAACCTGTACAATTTGGAATAACTTCTGTTTTATCTTTCCAAAAATCCTTTCCGACATCACCAGTAAAACTAATAACACTGTATTGGTCCCCTGTCTGTGAATAATTTTTTGTGCTGTATGGACATGCGTGCTGACATGCCTGACAGCCAATACATCTATCATCATTGTGTAAAGTTAATCCTTCTGGGGATTTATACATTGCCTTAGGTGAAACCGGGCATGCCGCTACACATGCTGCATCTGAACAGTGATTACATAATACTGGCAGTAATTGATATTTAGTATTTGGAAACTCTCCCTCTGTCGAAATGAAATAATCTGCCCAATTAAATGTTTGAGTATTTGACCTGTTTAAAGTATTATTTTCGGTTTTACATGCTATTGCACAGGCACCACAACCGACACATTTATGTAAATCTATTACCATTCCATATCTTGCCATAATTTTTTCCTTTATTTATTATTATTATTTTTCTACAATTAATTTTAAAGCTGTTCTGTAAGTACCAGATTGTACCTGACATATATATATCCCGTTTTCTAATTGAGATAAATCAATTCTCAAAGTATGACTTCCTTGAGACATACTTCCGTTGTTTACATTTAAAACATTTCTACCTGCTATATTATATACTGTTATTTTGACATGGGCATCTGTTTGTAATGTAATTCCGATCGTCGCATAATCTTTTGCCGGATTTGGGAAAATATCACTAACATTAATATTTCGACTAACTTTTTCATCCGAACCGAATATACCTGTTGTTGCTTTTTCAATTTTCACTCCAAAGAAACCTCCATTCCTGGAATTTGAACCAGACAATCTTTCGTATTCAGCTGGAATAATATAATTATTATTGCCTCCTCTTGGTGTACCTTTAGCAAAATCCAATGATGCAACTTTGCCGTATTTTTTGTGCCCTTGACCATAAGCTTTAGCCACAGTTCCTTCTCTGACTCCTTCCCAAGTTTTCAAAGTAGCTTCGATGCTACCTACAACAGAAGTAATTCTAACTTTTTCACCATCAGTTAAATTAAGTCTTTGTGCATCTTTAGGGTTCATTTTCAAAACATCATCCCAAGAAACATCGCCAGTATCCACTTTATGAAATTCATAATACCAAGGAATATTAGCACTCCTACCTTCTCTATTAAGTTTTGATTTATAATCAATAAATTCAAAAGGATATTCCTCTTTACTCCCTTTTCTCATTGGTGGTTCATAATGTGGAACAAATGCTAAATCACCCTGAGCTGTATAATTACAAGTTGTCAATATATCATCAACAGTTGTTGTATATTTAGTTGCATGTTCTTCCAATGATTTTTTCAAAGTTTGGCTATAAAATTCAAATTTCTTTGTAACTGTACCCATATTATCCCATGTCTTCCTGTATGTATATTGTGCTGAATTTATTATACCCAGTTCTTTGAATTTTTCCCATCCACCAATAGTATCATAAGAAGGTTTCGTTCTAAATTTTGTTGAGTAAATTGCAAATTCTTCTTCTGTGGTCGGAGAAGTTGAAGTATCTGGGTCTTTAAATTCAGTTGAATAAAAATCATATAGATTAGAAAATCCTTTTGCTTTCAGTTTTTCTGCTAATGCCCACATAATTTCATTTTCATCAGCTTTTACATCCCAAAAACGATTAACAACCGGTTGCTGAATAGACATAAAACTGTAAAGATTAGCCATTGAATTGCTTGCAGACCATTTTTCAGTAGAATGATGCGCTGCTGGAAGTACTAAATCAGCATAATGTGTCATTTCTGATGCATTTGTTGTAACGTGACAGAAGAATGGTACTTTCTTCAAAGCATCTTCCCATCTCTGAGCTTGTGTCCCTGAAAAAGCAAAATTACACCAAACACCAAAAATAACTTTAATATCATAAGGATCCTCTGCAAGAATTGCGTCTGCTACATTATTTGTTACAACCGCTGTACCAATCTTGCCTGCATCCATTGATGGAAAAGCTTTATAACCTCTCTGG
>RCNQ01000040.1 GCA_003731675.1 Bacteroidetes/Chlorobi group bacterium ChocPot_Mid | reverse complement strand
ACAACAGCAACAGCAACAACAACAACAGCAACAGCAGCAACAACAACAGCAACAACAACAACAGAATCAAGATAAAAATCAGCAGAAGCAGCAGCAACAACAAAATCAGCAACAACAGAAAATTTCGCAGAAGGATGCAGAGCGTATGCTTCAGGCACTTAATCAGGAAGAAAAAAAATTACAAGACAAGCAGAAGAAAAAAGTTGTTGGAGTAAAAGCAAAGACATTGAAAGAATGGTAGTGGAAAAAATGATATTTAAAAAAAATGTATAGATGGTTGAAAATATAGTAATAATGTTATTATGAAAAAGTGGCTATTAATAGTTTTGGTATTAAGTACTTTTGTGCAATATCTGGAAGCACAAGATGTTAAATTTGTTGCTACAGCGACAAAAACGACTGTTATTGAAGGGGAACGTTTTCAGGTAACATATACTTTGCATAATGCACAAGGCACAAGATTATCACCACCGAATTTCAAGGATTTTTCAGTGCTGATGGGTCCAAGTGTTTCTCAAAGCACACAAATAATCAATGGTTCAATGTCTCAGCAGATTTCATATTCATACATTCTTCAGGCAAATAGTAAAGGGACGTTCAATATTGGACCAGCGACGATAACTGTTAATGGAAATCCCATGCAGTCGAATTCTCTAACGATAAAAGTTTTAGAACCAAGTCAAGCCGAACAGGAACAAAGAGAACAGGCAAAACAACAGGAAAAGACTTTAAGTCAGCAGGCACAAGATGTAATTTCCGATAACCTTTTTATAACATTATCAGTAAATAAAACAAGTGCTTTTGTTGGGGAGCAAATTGTGGCAACATATAAGATATATGTTCATCCCGAATTAAATGTGCAGAATTTAACACCAAAGAAAGAACCTTCCTTTAATGGATTTTGGACTCAGCAAATTGATTTAGGAAATGTACAATGGCAGAATGAAGTATATAAAGGCAGGAATTTCCGTTCTGCTGTTATCAAGAAGGTTATATTGTTACCGCAACAATCCGGTAAGCTTGAAATAGAGCCGTATCTTTTCGATTGTGTCGCAAGATTAAGAGTCCAGGGGCAACAGCAGAGAAACAGACGCAGTATATTCGATGAATTTTTTGATGACCCATTTTTCTCTGGAAGTAATTACAGAGATTTTTCCTATGTTGCGAGTTCATCAAGAGAATTTATAAACGTAAAGCCATTACCAAAGCCACAGCCTGAGGATTTTAACGGAGGAGTCGGAAAATTGACTCTTGATGCATGGATAGATAAGCCAAAGACAAAATCAGGAGAACCAATTTCACTCAAGATTAAAATCGGAGGAAGCGGAAATTTAAAACTTCTGGAACCACTGCAAGTGAAATTCCCACCTGATTTTGAGGTTTATGACCCTAAAGTAGCAGACAATGTGATTGTATCGGCAAGCGGTATAAATGGGAACAAGGTTTTTGAGTATATTATAATTCCAAAACATGAAGGAGATTATAAGATAGCACCTGTGCATTTTTCCTTTTTTGATTTAGATAAAAAGGAATATGTCAGTCTTAGCTCGAAAGAATTCACAATAAATGTATCTAAAGGTGATGGAGCAACGACTTCGGTAATTTCAGGTATTCAAAAGGAAGATATTAAATTTTTGGGGAAAGATATCAGATTCATTAAAACAGATGTTAATCTTACTAAGGGGAAAAATAGTTTTTGGGGCTCTTCAGGATTTATTTTTCTTTCTGTTTTACCATTATTCTTATTTTTTATCCTAATTTTTTATAAAAAGAGGAGAGATGAATTAGTAAGTAATGAAAAACTTTTAAAGAACAAAAGAGCTACAAAAGTAGCAAAAAAAAGACTGGCTTTAGCTCAGAAATATCTTGTTGCCAAGGACAGTAATAAGTTTTTTGAGGAAATCGAGAAAGCTCTCTGGTATTATGTAAGTGACAAGTTAAGTGTTCCTGTTTCTGACTTAACAAAAGACAGTGCTTCTGATGCCTTGACGAAAAGAAATGTACCTGAGAATATTATCAGCGAATATTTAATGACCATTGATAGCAGTGAATATGCAAGATTTTCACCTGATTCGGAGATTAGTCAAATGGATAAGACTTATGAAAATGCTGTAAAAATTATTTCAGAACTGGAGGGGATATTAAAATGAAAAAAAGATTTTTTATTCTCGCATTATTGATGATTATGTTGGTTTCCAGTTTATTTGCCGTCAGTAATGAAAGTCTGATAATGAAGGGAAATAATCTTTATTCCAATGGGAATTATAGCGAAGCCTTGGAAACTTATAATCAGCTTTTAAACAGTGGTTACGTGTCCCTTGAACTTTATTATAACATAGGAAATTCATACTTTAAAATGAACAAAATTCCAGATGCTATATTGTTTTATGAAAGAGCCAAAAGGATTTCACCAGATGATGAGGATTTAAATTTCAATCTGAGAGTAGCTAATTTAAAAATTGTTGATAGAATAAATGAAGTACCTAAATTGTTTTTTATTGAATGGTATGACTCCCTGAGTTCATTACATTCTTCCAGCGGTTGGAGTTATATGACTATTGTCTTTTCGTGGTTGACATTTATTTTATTAGCTGGTTATTTTTTAATCTGGAACATCACTGTCAGGAAAATATCTTTTTTTGCATCAATTACTGCATTTTTAATTACTATATTATGTATAGTTTTTGCATTGCAGCAATACAGCAAGGAAAATTCAAGAGATGAAGCAATTATTTTTGCACCAAGTGTTTATATAAAAAGTTCACCAGATAAAGAAAGTACCGACTTATTTATTTTGCATGAAGGTACAAAAATAAAAATTCTTGATGAAGTAGGTAACTGGAAAAAAATTAAAATTGCAGACGGAAATATCGGTTGGTTACCTGACAAAACAATTGAAATTATTTAAATCTAATATTAATAATCATAGTCCACAACGCAATCGTCTGTTAAAGGATGAGATTGACAAGTCAGAATGTAACCTTCATCAATTTCTTCCTGTGTCAATGCACTATCTTCGTCCATAAGGACATTACCTTGTCTCAAAATAGCTCTGCAAGTTGCACATGCACCAACCTGGCAACTGAACGGCGGGTCATTACCTTGTCTTAATGCGGCTTGAAGGATAGTTTCATCTTCCTCAACATCAATTTCAATTTTTTCGCTATACAAGATAACACTTACTTTTTTACTCATTTAAAGATAAATTATTTTGTCAAAAATATTCTAAAACTCATAATTAATTTCTTCATCATACATTGTTTCAAGTTGTAGCTTGTGTTTTGCTTCTTCGGTAGCTAATTTGAGAAAGAGATTTTTTACTCTGTCATCATCAGTGCTATCAGCTAAATAGAGATACATTTTATTAGCCGCTTCTTCCCTTTTCATTGCAATAACAAGAATTTCCTGAAAAGTCATTTCTTCATGAGTGACTGGTTCGACCATAAAATCACTTAGTTTCAGATTATTAACTTTTTCAGGTTTGTATAATTCAATCTTATTGAGGTCAAGATTCTTTAAAATATCAGCATGACCTAATTCCATTTTCTCAAAAGTTTTTAACATTTCTTTGCTTGCTTGTATTTTTACTTTTGTTTGTAAATCTTTGTAAAAATCAGCGGCTTCCAATTCTCTTTCAATTGCGTATTTAATTACTTCAACTAATTCTTCCTTTAACATAAATTCTCCTTGTTAAATAATTATTTTTTTTAATTACGATATATTTTAAATTATATTGCTCATTATTCATATTTTGTTCTTGCCAGACGCATACCACAGAAATTGAAGTTACCATCAGGATACATTCTGTTTGATGCTCTGATATATGCCGTTCCTGAAGAGCAGGAACCACCACGTAAAACTCTTTGTGAACCATTATCAGGACCAATAGGATTGATTAATGGAGAATCCTTGTAATAGGTCTTTGAGTAATAGTCCCAGCACCATTCCCAGATATTGCCAAGCATATCATACAATCCATATTTGTTTGCTGTCAAAGTTCCGCAGGGATGAGGTGAATATCCCGAATTGAGATTAAACCATGCAATTTGTTCAGGTTTGTATCCATAGTAATCATCTGTAGAGCCCGATTTACAGGCATACTCCCACTCTGCTTCGGTTAGAAGACGGTAACCGTTTGCTAATGTATCGTATAAGACAAGTGTATCGTTGATAAGCACATAGCATGTATCGAGATTCATCCTTTTTGATATTTGATTGCAAAAAAGTATCGCTTCGTACCAATTGATATTATGTACCGGTAGATTTGGTGATTTAATTATGCTGTTGTTATAACCCATAACATTTTCCCAAAGGAGTTGAGATACTTCATACTTTGAGATATAAAATTTATTTGTCAATTTAACCTGATGCGGAGGTTTCTCATCCTGAAATCCGAATTCAGAACCCATCAGAAAAGTATCAGGATTTATTTCTATCATTTCTAACTGGGGTAGTTTTTCAATTTGAATCCTTATCTTATTACTTGCAATACCATTGACCAGAACAGACAGGTTGCAGGATTGCATATTTTGGTTAATTTTAAATGTAATTTTGGTACTTGTCCAGTTTATGCAATCGAGAGAAGATAGTTTTAAAATTGTATCAGTACTGTTAATTTTTAAAAACAGCAAATATGAATTTGGCGATAAATCACCAAAATATTTACCATAAACGGTAATAATATCGTTATAATAGGTAGATTGTCGGGATAACCCGATTATCTGGGGAGAAGAGTTTTTGCTTACCTGCGAAGAATCATCACATGAAGTAATAATTATTGCTATTAGCAAAGAAATATATAAGTAAATCCTATTGATTTTCATCCAAATGTTAATAATTAAAACATCAAAAATAAAAATTTTATCTGAGAA
>RCNQ01000039.1 GCA_003731675.1 Bacteroidetes/Chlorobi group bacterium ChocPot_Mid | reverse complement strand
TACAGAAGATTATTGAATTAAAGAAGATGCAAGAGACAAGCTGAATTGTGGAATGGCTCTTAGCAGATTAAATATTGATTACGAAGCGAAGACAATCAGTGAGCTTTATAAGTTATTAAAAAGTGCCTTAATAGAAGAACAAATCGAAAAGAAGAACAATTCAAGGAAACTAACCTCAATTTATGAAGAACTTTCAAGGAGAGGTCGTTTGGATTTATATGAGGATGCGGTTAATTCAGCATTAAGTGAATCTATGCGAATAAGGGAGTTGATGGAAGGTGCTGTGGTTAGGAATTTTCGACGGTTTGATGCAGAAACGAAATTTGATTTGGTAGAAAAGCTCGAAAGAAAGATTTCGGAGTCTGAAAGGAATGCAGGGAATACTGAGGAGATGCGAAAGATACTTGAGACTTTAGGGTTGAAGGAGAAGTCTTTTATTTGCGAAGTTACAGGTGAATCGATGGTAGATGCGAATATTTTTGAGGGTGATATTTTGATTGTTGAACCGAGAAAAAGGATAAGGAGCGGGGAGTTGGTCGTTTTGCGGTTTAATGAAACGGTGCTTGTAAAGAGGTATAAGAAGAATAATGATGGTGAGTTTCTTGTGTCAGAAAATTCTGAATATCCTATTTTTAAAATTGATGATGAGAATAAATACGAGATACTTGGAGCAGTAACAACAGTAATTCACAAGGTAATTAGTTAAATATTTCTTATATTTGTTTTTTTAATTGCAGTTTTAAATCCATATATGATTTTTTTGAAAGATTGACAGAGTATTTGAAAAGCCAAGGAAATGGTTCATATTGTTTTGAATTAAGTGGCATAGATTTTGTTAAAGGATAATAAAATAAGTATATACAAGGTATAGAATGAGAATAGCAAAAATCAGAAAACCTTTAAAGCTACAGAACAAAGGAGATTTGGAAATAGCTTTTATCGGCTGTGGAACTGCATTTGGCAAGGAGTTGTATAATAATAATTTTATTATTATAAAAGGTGAGACGCATTTGCTTGTAGATTTTGGAATGACAGGACCACGTGCTTTGTGCATGAGTACGGGTCTTAGTGTCTCAGATATAGGGAATTTGTTTATAACTCACAGTCATGCAGACCATATTGGTGGTTTGGAGTATCTGGCATTGCAGAACAGGTATTATTCGCAGACAGTTTTGAATAAGCCGAAATTGAGAATGATTATAACAAAGGAATATCAGAAGATATTGTGGGAACGTTCTCTGCGTGGTGGAATGGAATGGAATGAGTCATCGGCTCAAGGTGTACAGCTTAAGTTCGAAGATTATTTTGAAGCAGTGAGACCTACATTGATTTCTAAGTCACCGAGACTGACTTTGGAGATTGATTTTGAAGGTTTGCATCTGGAAATATTCGGGACAAATCATATACCTGATAATGCAAAAAATCAGAATGAGGCATTTTTAACTTATGGATTGTTTATTGATAATAAGGTTTTGATAACGGGAGATACAAAGTTTGATATTGATTTGCTGAATTATTACGGACCGAAATCTGAAGTTATTTTTCATGATACATCGTTTGAAAATAACCCTGTGCATCCGTCAATCAATGATTTGAAGAAATTACCGAAACAGTTGAAGAAGAAAATGTATTTGATGCATTACGGAGACAATTGGAAAGAGCAAAAGGTTGATGATTTTGCAGGACTTGTTAAGCAGGGATACAGATATATTTTTTAAAAATACAATTTTTTTTATTAATGGCAGTCAAATTAGATGGTGGCTGTTGTGATTTCTCTGTTTTTGCTATTCGCTCAAAAAAAGGTAGTTGTTGGACAGGGAATAATTTTATGCAAGATAAAATCAAAATATTTTTTTTCGGGCTGATAATCCTTTTATTGACGAATAATATTTATTCACAGATAAGAATCAATGAAATAGCCGCATCAAACGATACTTCCCTTTATGACGAGAATCAAAAATCCCCTGATTGGATTGAACTTTTTAACTCCAGCGAAGAAGATATAAACTTAAAGAATTATCGTATATTCAACAAGAACGATTATGAAAAAGCATGGGTTTTGCCTAACACAGTGGTGAAATCCAAAGGACATTTAGTTGTATTTGCTTCTAATGAGAAGAGGAATGAATCGGGTAATCTTGTGATTGAAGCGTCAGGTTACGGGATAACGAGCTGGAATCACAAGGAGTGTATGAGGTTTGATTTTATTCCTGTGAAGGGAGATTTTGATATCTGGGTTAATATTAATTCGATGCGGGATTATGGAAATCTTACATTGGCGGGATTGATGGTAAGGGATAATCTTGAAGCGACTTCGAAATATGTTGGTATTGTTTGTGAGAACAAGGACATGGGTTCTTTTTCAGTTTTTCACAGATTGACTGAAGGAAAGGCTTGTTCAGTGTTGCCATTTTATAATAGAAATATTGAATATCCTGATTGCAAAGTAAGATTAACAAGACAGGGTAACACGATAACTGCTTACGTGTGGGACAGGAACTGTTGCTGGTTGACAGAACCAGATAAGTCAATAGTTATGAATTTTTCGGGAGAAACAGCATACGTGGGAATAGGTTTTTCCAGCGGTAATGTTAATTTGACGTCCAAACTGACGGTGTCGGAAATACATTTGAATAACAAATTAGTTCCCTTTTCTGATTTGAAGTCGATCGAGTTGGAAACAAATAAGCCTGGCAGGAGATATTTGTCAAAGGAGATTCACACGAATTTTGTTCTTGAGAAAGACTGTGAAACTGTTTATTTGTGGAATTCAGAGGGGATGTTGGCAGACAGTTTGACTTATCCGAAATTGCGTTCTGATGTGTCTTACGGGAGATATCCTGATGGCAAAAATATTTTTAAATATTTTGCACCGACAAGTCCTGAGAAAGAGAATGAAGAGGGATATATGAAAATATGTGAGCCACCTGATTTTTCTTTGGGCGGGGGATGGTATAGTTCGAAACAATTTGTAGGATTTTTAACAAATGAACAAGATGTGAGTGTTTACTATACTGTAGATGGTTCATCGCCTGATTTGAATTCTGCGAAGTTTTTGGTTGCACCAATCAAAGTAGATACAAATATGGTGATAAGAGCGAGAACTTATGGAGAGGACTGCCTGCCGAGTGAAATTGTAACAAAATCGTTTTTTATAAATGACAGTTCGACATTGCCTGTAATTTCTCTATCGGTTTCGGAAGATGACCTTTGGAACAGTGATTACGGTATATTTGTACCGAAGAACTTACAGAATTCACAATCCGGAAGAGAAGTACCAGTTCATTTTGAGCTTTGGAATAAGAGTAAAAATCTGATATTCAGCACTGATGCGGGAGCGAAAGTACATGGCTGGCTTTCGTCGAGTTTTCCGCAAAAGTCATTACGGCTTTATGCGAGGTCGAGGTACGGGAGCAGTAATTTTAAGATTCCTTTTTTTGGGGAATGTGGGTTGAAGGAATATGAGAGGATAGTATTGCGGAACGGAGGGACAGAGTGGGGGCGTTCGATGCTGAGAGATGCTTTTTCAGCAGTAGTAACTAAAAAGTATTTTCCTTATGTTGATGCAATGGCATATACACCAACACTGATGTTTATGAATGGTTCGTTTTACGGGATACAGAATATAAGAGAGAGATTAGATGAATATTATCTGGGGAGGAAGTTCGGAATACCACCGGAGAGTATTGATTTGATGGAAGATTGGGACAAGTTGAAGGCAGGTTCAGCGGCGGATTATTTGAAAATGGCTGACAGTACATTTAGTTATAATATGAAGAAAAGTGATGCTTTTGATTTTATCAGTCGAAATATTGATGTGGAAAATTTGATTGATTATACGATACTGAATGTTTACTTTTCTAATGTTGATTGGCCCTTTCACAATCTGAAGTACTGGAAGTCGAGTGCATTGGATAACCGATGGAGGTGGGTGATGTATGATTTGGATTACAGTTGCGGGATAGCGTACCCTTGGGATTACAACAATATTTGGATTATTGCTGACAGTACGAATAATTTTGCAATGTTAATGCCGAAACTTTTGGAAAATGAGGAATTCAAGACGAGGTTTATCAACAGAACGGCTGATTTGCATAATACGGTTTTTAAACCTGAGAAAATGATACCAATAATTGATAGTCTTGCTGAAATGATAAGACCTGAAATCCCGAGGCAACAGGCAAAGTACGACAGTTCAGCAATGAATTGGGAAATGGAAATAAACGATATACGGAGATTTTTGAATAAAAGACCGAGAGTATTTCCTGTGTTTATAGCACAGTATTTTGGATTGAAGGATACTGCACATGTCAGATTAGATGTTGTCCCGACGAATTCGGGAAAAATAATGATTAGTACAATTGTAGCTGAAAATTATCCTTGGGATGGCGTTTATTATCAAGGTGTTCCGGTTGTTGTGCAGATTACGGCAAAGAAGGGATACAGGTTTGTTGGCTGGAATGGTTCGGAGTCATATAGAATTACTGATACATTGATGCTGAATTCTGATACAGTGATGACTGCTTTTTTTGAACAGGTGATAAATCCTGATACAAATATTGTAATCAACGAGATAATGTATAAGCCAAATGAAAACGAAGATTCTGATGATTGGGTCGGGGTATATAATGCGGGGAAGGGGATAGATATATCGGGTTGGATTTTTAAAGATGATAATGACAATCATATTTTTGTTTTGCCGGAGAATTCTTATTTTCCAGAAGATAATTATTTGGTTTTGTGCAGGGATTCGCTGAAGTTTTCGAGAGTAAATCCGGGCGTAACAAAAGTATATGGTAATTTTGATTTTGGTCTTGGAGAAAAAGATGCAGTAAGACTTTTTGACAGGGGAGGGAATCTTGTTGATTTTGTTTATTATGACAGCAAAGAGCCGTGGCCTACAAATTCAAACGGGACGGGTAATAGCATAGAGCTGATAAATCCTTATCTGGACAATGAACTGGCAGAGAATTGGAGAAGCTCACTGGAATTAAACGGGACACCTGGTAAAATTAATTCGACTTATGTTGGGGTGGAGAGTCAGGATTTAGCAGATAATCTTTATGTTGGAAATTATCCAAATCCTTTTTCGGGTGAGACGAGTATAGAATTTAATATAAGATATGCTGATAAAATAACGCTGAGTATTTACAACAGCTTGGGTGAATTGGTTGAGAAATTGGCTGAGGGGCAATATTACAATGAAGGGAAGTATTATATCAGATACGAGAATAAGATGATGGAGCAAGGGGTGTTTTACATCAAACTTGAGACAAGCCGAGAGACAAAAGTGAATCAGATGGTAAAAATAAAATAATTTAGATATTTTAATAATTATCTAATTATTGTAAATATTTGATATTCATAGAGTTAAAATTGAAACAAAATGGTTATAATATGTAGTGATTATCACTACAAAAAATAATTTTGTTTTTCTACATAAAAATCATCAAAACTATTATATTTCTTAACTATTTAAATTCGTTTTTTTGTAAGTATAAAAATATACAAAGAGAAAACGTTATTTGAAAAAATGTAAGATTTCCTAAAATTAAACAGGTGCCGGGGTGCTTATCCTACGGGTATAGTGACCCTTTTCATAGTTGAACCTCATATAAGCATCTAATTAAGCCCCCGGACCCGTTTTTTTTGAATTGAAACTAAAAAGCACAGCAGAGATGCCTGCTTTTTAGCTGATATAAATTGGTGAATTGGACGAGGAAATTAATGTCGGAAGGGATAAATAAAAATAAAGATTTTTATCATAGTTGAACCTCAAGTAATCCTTCATTTCTTCGGGCATTAAGGGTTAGGACAGCGTTAAGGGGTTTTGGAAGAATTAATTTAATAAACGGAAATATTATACGGGGCTTTGGTTTTTTTTTCTCGATAGTTATGACAAAGCCCCGCATAATAAACATTAGAAAATAAATAGTATATATAAAAAAATGGGCATACATTCAGAATTTAAATATGGTATAGAGCTTTATGATTTTTCCTTTGCTTTTTCGAATTTGAGGGAAGATGAAATCAGTGAAGCTGAAGACGTCAGAAAGAATAATTCGGGTTTAAGGTTTTTGGCAAGTATTTCGAAGGAATTGTTCAATCCGAGAGTCATTCAGAAAAAGCCCAGAAAGTTGAAAAGTCATTGGGTATTGACCTGTCTTTAGTAAAAATTTGTCAGGGTGGGAAATAACTTCAGAACGTACAACCCTATTTTCTTTGTTTATCTCACCCCGACTTTTTAAAAAAACTTATCTTTTAATTTCAGGATACAGAGGGAATTTTGAAGTAAATTCTTCTACATCGCTTCGAACTTTAGCAATCACATCATCGTTTTGGTAATTTGTAATAACTTTGTCAATGAATTCAGCAATTTGGTTCATTTCGTTTTCTTTCATACCTCTTGAAGTCATAGCTGGTGTACCTAAGCGGATACCTGATGTTACAAGCGGTGGCTTGGAGTCGTAAGGGACTGCATTTTTGTTGCAGGTGATTCCGGCTTTGTCGAGTGCAATTTCGGCATCTTTACCAGAGAGGTTTTTGTTTGTCAAATCAATCAGCATAAGGTGGTTGTCAGTTCCACCGCTAACGAGGTTATAGTCTTTGTTTGTGAGTGCAGAGGCAAGTGCTTTTGCATTTTTCATAACCTGAATGATGTATTTGTCGAAATCATCAGTGAGTGCTTCGCCAAAAGCTACTGCCTTAGCGGCAATTACGTGCATCAGCGGACCGCCCTGAATGCCGGGCATAACCCAAGAGTCGAGGAGTTCGCTCATATTTTTTGTTCTGCCTGATTTTGGAGCAACAAGACCAAAAGGATTTGGTTCGTCTTTTCCGAGTAAGATGATGCCACCACGCGGACCTCTTAGGGTTTTGTGAGTTGTAGAGGCAACGACGTGGACATAGGGCAATGGGTTTGTCAGATGTCCTTTTGCAATAAGACCGGCGGGGTGAGCAATGTCAGCAAAGACGAAGGCACCGACTTTGTCGGCGATTTCGCGGAATGTTTTGAAGTCAATGTCTCTCGGATAGGCGGAAGCACCGACGGTAATCATTTTTGGTTTGTGCTTAAGGGCAAGTTCTTCGACGAGGTTGAAATCAATTCTGCCGGTATCTTTGCCTAATTCGTAAGGGACGAAATTGAAGAGTCTGCCGGAGAAATTGACAGGGGAGCCGTGAGTGAGATGTCCGCCGTGAGCGAGTGAGAGCCCAAGGACTGTATCACCTGGTTTGAGGTAGGTGAAGTAAACAGCCATGTTTGCCTGACTGCCACTGTGTGGCTGGACGTTGGCGTATTCGGCACCGAAGAGTTTTTTTACTCTGTCGCGTGCGAGGTCTTCAGCCATATCAACGTATTCGCAACCGCCGTAGTATCTTTTGCCGGGGTAACCTTCGGCGTATTTGTTTGTAAGGACTGAACCTTGAGCTTCCATAACGGAGAGCGAAGTGAAGTTTTCACTTGCAATCAGCTCGATTTTGTTGTTTTGTCTGTAAAATTCTTTTTCGAGACAAGAGTAAAGTTCAGCATCTGTTTTTTTCACTGTTTCGTACATAATGCACCTTTCAATATCAAAGTAAATAATAAATTCAAATTTAGTTTTGTGTAAAAAGCAAATTTGGTAAAAAAAGTCCGAACTGCAAAGGAAATAGTATGCTCTCTTTCGTAACATCTATAAAAGAATTTCACGGATAGATGTTCAACAAGAAGAGATAGTGCAGGGAGAAAAATAAATTTATGAAATTTATTCTAATTTATTTATTTTTGTTTTATGGAAGTAGCAGTAAAATATAGTAATAATTTTAAGATAAAATTTGATGGTCAATTAGTCCAAATTGATGCAAATATTTTAGTATCAAGCTTAATACATACTACAAGTGTTATTCAGGAAATTAATCAGTTTTTAGATAGCGGAAAAAAAATTGAAATTAAAGTTAAAGCACCTGAAAAAGGGAGTTTTCTTATACAATTGAATTTAATTGAGACTGTTGTTGAAACCTTATCAAATATTTTTACAAAGGAAAATATTGGTGTAGCGGCATCTATAATTGGGATATTGGTAGGTCTAATTGAATTAAAAAAATTTTTAAAAGGTAAAAAGCCAAAAGAAGTTAAGCAGGAAGGAGACGTTACTATTATAACAAATCAAGAAGGAAATGTTATTAATATTGATAATCGAACTTTTAATATTTATAATAAAAGTTCCGTTGTAAATGATGCTCTTTCTCAAAATTTTGAATCTATACAAAATGACCCAGCTATAACTGCATTCGAAATTACGGATATAAATGAAAAATCATATATACGAGTTAATAGAGATGAATTCGAATATCTATCAATTAAATCGGAAGAAATCAGCGAAGGAGAAAGAATTATAACTGAAGCAGCAACTCTGAACATAGTAAGATTATCTTTTGAGGAAAGTCTTAAATGGGATTTTTACTATAAGGGGAACAGAATTTCAGCAAAAATCAAGGATCCTGACTTTTATAATTTAATTGACAAAGGAGAATCTTTTGCCAAAGGTGATACTTTGGAGGTGGAGTTAGAAACAACGCAAAAATGGGATGAATCAGTTAATACTTTTATTAATAAATCTTACCAAATATTGAAAATTAATCGTCACATTATGCGTGGTGAGCAACAAAAATTTGAATTTGATGATAACTTGGAAAATCAAATTTAATGTCTATACAAAATAGAAAATTCCAAACAATCAGCGAAAAGCAGATTAATCATTGTTTCTGAAATTTTACTTTTTTGCTTTGTGGTTAAGATTTTTTTATTTTTTTTACCACAGAGTTCACGGAGTTGAAGAGACAGAGTTCACTAAGGTGATTTGGGTTTTTTGGTAAAGAGGGTAGCGATGGGGAGTAGTTCGAGCCATTCTATGTCGAGTTTGTATCGGATGTTTGCTGAGCTTGTCAGAGAGTAAACTATGGTGAAGTAAAGTAGTGTCAGCAAAATTATGAGTGCTGTTTTTCTGTCGTATTTGAACAGGAGGTAGATGCCGGGAATAAGCAATAAGTTTAAAATGATTACTGGTAGCTTTCTGCCGTAGATGTAGGTCAATCTTGTGTCGTTCCAATAGCCCGGAGGCATATACCAGTAGCAGAGTGTCTGGTAGAGTGTTTTTTCTGCATAGAGCCAAGGGTTTTCAGTGGTGTATTTTAGAAAAATTTTTTTGAAAATTTTTTCTGTTTGTAAATCGCTCTCACCGTTTTCGAGTTTTGAACGGATGTCGTCTTTGACTTTGTCTGGAATGATGTCGTATCTTTTTTGGTTATGGTATTCAGGTAGCCAGCCATAGTAAAGGTTCATCCAGAAGGGGGATTTTGAAATTATCAGGTGGTCAAATTCGATGTAATTTCTAATAGCCCAGGGTGCAATCAAGATGACAGTAAAAGTGATGTAGATGATAGAGAATCTGAATAATTTTTTTATCAGTAAAAAGATTAGAATGAGAAGTAAAATCGGAATTACGATTGGTTGAGTAAGCCAAAGCATTCCGCAGAGTAAAGAAGAGAGTGAGTAATAAAAGAATTTGCGGTTATTTGAAGCGAAATTTGATTGTGCATTCAAAGATTTCAGCAAGAAGATGAAGAAAGCGACAATGAGGGGAATGAAGAGATTAGTAACTTCGATTACATTCGGGTAATAAAAATATGACGGATGCACAAGGAAGAGCCAGCCAGAGATGAAGCCGATTTTGTGCCAGAAGTCAGAGTTGTTTCGGAATTTTCCCCATTCATTAGCAAGAATAATTAGTAAAAAAGGGATAGAAGCGAAAAGAATTTGCTGAAAGATGACAATAGCAGTTTTAGCAACAGAGCCGAACAACAAGACGAAGAGCGACAGGAAAAGGGGATAGCCGGGTGATTTGATAGCAGTGCTACCCCATTCGGGGACAAGGCAGTAGCCGTTGCCTGCGACTAAGTTTGATGCAATTCTGAAATCTTCGAATGATTTGAAATCTGAGACAAAAATCATGGAGAAGGCAATTCTGATTGCCAGGAAAATGATTGAAGCAATTATGAGATTCTTTTTTGAGAATAATATTTTCAACAAAGATTTCATAATGATTTTTGCAAGATGATTAAACTACAAATTTCAAATCAGGATTATTTGTTGATGAGAGTGAATTTGCCATAACCTCTGCCATCGGAAGAAAGAGACGAACTAACAATGATATAAACACCGCTTTGAGGGATGATACCTAATTCATCTTTTCCGTCCCAGTAGGCGAATTTTCCTTTTGCGGATAATTTTTTGACCAGAGAGCCATCAATAGTAAGGATGCGGACATCGGAGTTTTCCATAAGTCCATCAATAAACATTTCCCTGTCTTTTTTTGGATTGAATGGTTGAGGGAAACATTTGATATTGTAGTTTGGAGCAGGTTCAGCAAAAAGACTTCTTGCAGAGCTTAAGCCGAATTTAGTGCCGAAGTACATAGTGCCGGTTTTTGGGTCGGAAGTAATGGAGAAAACTTCGTCGGCAATCAATGGGCTGTTGGAAGAATTTAAGATTGTCGGATTGAGAAGAGCAGAAGCGTCTTCATTTAAGACCCAAACACCCTTGTTGGTAGCAATCCATTTGTTATTGACGGCGTCAACATAGATGTCGTTGATGTATTGGTTGCGGAGATGAGTTTCTTCGCGAATGGTGATTTTTTCGCCATTTTTTGCAGGGTAAGAGTCATAGATAAAATTTAATCCTGTGTTTGTCCCAAGCCAGATGAAGCCGTTTTTGTCAACAGCGATGGAAGTAATTTCATTGTCGAGCAAGCCTGAGTTGGATTTGGTGTATTTGCCGAATTTATCATCGGATTTATCGTTTGGAGTATTGTTGTCGTTGAAGAAGATTAATCCTTTTGCGAAGCTGTTTGAGCCGAGCCATTTGGTGCCGTAAGGGTCAATGGCAAATTCGATAAATTGTCTTTCTGTGGGTGTTTCAGGATTGGAGAAGGCATAAAACTGGTTGTTGTCAATTAGAGTTAAAAGAGGACCTGTGCTACCTTCGCCGTAATTGATAACCCAGACTTTTCCTTGTGAATCTTCGACAGTTTCACCGCAGATGATATAGTAAGGTGCAGAGGTTAAAGCTCCAGTCAGAGGAGAGTTTGAGGTATCGAATCTGGTGATAATGAAATTAGGTTCGATTGTATCATTGGTTTCCTGTAGTTTCAAAAGACCACCGCCCCATGTGCTGACATAAACATCACCGTTGCTCATTGCTTTGACTTTCAAAGCCCAATCGCTAATCTTGTTGTCGGTGAAGGAGTTGAAATTGTGCCATGAAGAACCGTCGAACATCATAAAACCTTGTCCGTTAGCTTCATTTTTTGGTCTGGTAGCAACCCAAACTCTACCTTTGCTGTCAACGTCAAGGTGAACGAAGCTGTTTGACCTTGCAGTATTTGGCAAAATGTTTTTTTCGGTGGAATTGTCGAAAATGCTCAAGCCCCAGTACTGAAAAAGACAGATTATTTTCTTGTTAGT
>RCNQ01000306.1 GCA_003731675.1 Bacteroidetes/Chlorobi group bacterium ChocPot_Mid | reverse complement strand
AAAACACTTTCCTGGGCATGGTGACACCAATAAAGATTCCCATACTGAGTTACCAATATTGAAGCATGATAAGAATAGGATATTAAATATGGAATTACAGCCATTTATCCATGCAATTAATTATGATGTGAAATTTATAATGGTTGGTCATCTTACGGTCCCATCACTCGATGAATCCAATACTCCTGCGAGTCTTTCCAAAAAAATAATTACCGATTTACTGAGAAATGAATTAAAATTCAATGGTCTTGTCCTAACTGATGCACTTGACATGAAATCTCTGACAAATAAATATTCTCAAGAAGAAATAATTCAAAAAGCTTTTAATGCAGGGAATGACATTCTTCTTCTTCCTGAAAATCCATTATCTGCTATTGAGATTTTGGAAAAACATATTGAATGTAATCCTGAATTGAAAGAGCAATTATTGACTTCCGTTAATAGAATCCTCGAAGCAAAGGTATGGTGCGGTTTATTCGAAAGGGAATCTAAGGAAAATGAAATATCTTTTTTCGAGCATGAAAAAATTGCTTTAGTTGCCGCTTATGATGCTTTGGAATTATCCGGTGACGAGCATTTAATCCCGATAAATGAAAAATTTCGTATCGGCGGTTTTGCTTTTCTCCAAACTGATGACATTGACACCCCAACTTCATTTTTCAGAATTCTAGGTCAGGCAGTTGAAAACGATTGTGATTTCGGTTTTATTGACAAAAACATTCAGGAAAAAGATTTGCAGGGACTTAAGTTTGGAATTCAAAAAGCTGATATTATGCTTTTTGCATTTTTCTTTAAACCTTCTGCTTATCAATCAATGAAAGTACCTGACGAAATTATGTATGCTTATAAAACTCTGTCCGAAGGCAAAAAGAAAATTGCGGTTCTCTTTGGCAATCCATACCTGAAAGATAGTATCGAAGCAGATTTAATCATTTCTCCTTTTTCTGATTCATTGCCAAGCATCGCCGCAACAATTTTAAAGCTTTCAGGAAGAAAAATGGATTTTTGAAAAATAAATATCTATATTTTGTGTTTTTAATAAAATACGAATTAAACATATTAAAATATTTATGGCAGAAACAATTTTAATAACAGGTGGAGCGGGATTTATCGGAAGTAATTTTATTCGATACATCCTTCGACAAGCTCAGGATGACTCCATTCGACAAGCTCAGGATGACACCATTCGACAAGTTCAGGATGACACCATTCGACAAGCTCAGGATGACACCATTCGACAAGCTCAGGATGACATTAGGATAGTTAATCTCGATGCTCTGACTTATGCAGGTAATCTTGAAAATCTTCGAGACATTGAAAATCATCAGTATTATAAGTTCATCCACGGCAGAATTGAAGATTCAAAGTTGGTAAGGAAAATCATCGAAACCGAAAATATCTCAGGAATTATCAACTTTGCCGCAGAATCTCATGTTGACCGCTCCATTATAGAAGCTCGTCCATTCATTGATACAAATATCATTGGTACTTTGACTTTGCTCGAAGCTGTAAGGGATTACAAATTAAGTCGCTTTTTGCAAATCTCAACAGATGAAGTTTATGGTTCATTAGGCACTGAAGGTTACTTCACAGAAACAACACCTTTGGAACCACGTTCGCCTTACTCTGCTTCTAAGGCATCTGCCGACCACTTGGTTTTATCTTTTGTCAATACTTATGGAATCAATGCCCTGATAACAAGATGCTCAAACAATTACGGACCATACCAATTTCCTGAAAAACTGATTCCACTAATGATATTGAATGCTCTCGAAGAAAAAAAACTTCCCGTATATGGTGATGGATTGCATGTCCGTGATTGGATATATGTCGAAGACCATTGCTCTGCTATTTGGACTGTTTATCAAAAAGGCAAATCAGGTGAAGTTTATAATGTCGGTGGCAGAACCGAAAAACCGAATATGGAAATTGTTAAATCTATTTTAAAAATATTGAACAAACCTGATACTTTAATTGAATTTGTCAAAGACCGCCCTGGTCACGACAGAAGATATGCCATTGACTGCACTAAAATCGAAAAAGAATTGGGCTGGACTCGAGAAACAAATCTTGAAGATGGCTTGAAATCAACGATTCAATGGTATCTCGACAATCCCGAGTGGTGCAAAAATGTTCGCTCAGGCGAGTACATGGAATACTATAAAAAGCAGTATGACAAATAGTCGTCCTTAAACTTTCCGAAAGTTTGGAACTTTCGGAAAGTTCCGAACTTTCGGAAAGTTATCATATCCAGAAATTTGTTGTGATAAAATAAAATTCTTAATCAAGATTTAACATTCTCAAACTTCTTACTCCAAATTTTAACCTTATTTAATTTAAAAACTTGTATGATTACATAAGCTTGATTAAATTTGTTATTCTATAATTTATAAAATTGAATATTATTAGTTAATTTTTAAAATACGGAGTTTATATGACAAAGAAAAAAGAAAAAAACGTGAAGAGAACAACAAAGAAAAACGTTAAATACGTTTACTACTTTGGAGGAAAAAAAGCTGAAGGTCGTGCTGATATGAAAAACCTCCTTGGTGGCAAAGGTGCTAACCTTGCCGAGATGGTTAATCTTGGCATAGAAGTTCCACCAGGTTTTACTATTTCAACTGAAGTTTGTACTTATTTTTACGAAAACGGTAGAAAATACCCCAAATCATTAAACGATGAAGTGAATACAGCTCTCAAAAAACTTGAAAAAGAAATGGGTATGAAGTTTGGTGATGTTAACGACCCTTTATTGGTCTCTGTTCGTTCAGGTGCCAGAGCTTCTATGCCCGGAATGATGGATACTGTATTGAACTTGGGTTTGAATGATAAAACAATCGTTGGTTTAATTAAAAAAACAGGTAACGAAAGATTTGCATGGGATTCTTATCGCAGGTTTGTCTCTATGTATGGAGACGTTGTTTTGGATTTAAAGCCACAGACAAAAGATGATATTGACCCGTTTGAAGAAATCCTGGAGAAAAAGAAAAAAGAAAAAGGTATAGAATTTGATGTTGACTTTTCAGTTGATGACTTAAAAGATTTGGTTAAGCAATACAAAGCTGCAATTAAAAAAATCAAGAAAATTGATTTCCCGGAAGAACCAATGGACCAGCTTTGGGGTGCAATTGGTGCGGTATTTGGTTCATGGATGAACAACCGAGCCATTATTTACCGTAAATTAAACAATATTCCTGAATCTTGGGGAACAGCTGTTAACGTTCAAACAATGGTATTCGGCAATATGGGAAATGATTCCGGAACAGGTGTTGCATTCACAAGAAATGCGGCAACTGGAGAAAATGAATTTTACGGTGAATTCCTTATGAATGCTCAAGGAGAAGATGTTGTTGCAGGTATTCGGACTCCTTTGCCAATAATTGAATTAAAGGAAAAAGATAAAAAATCATATAATAGATTACTCGAAATCAGAAAAATCCTCGAAAGCCATTACAGAGATATGCTTGATATAGAGTTTACAATTCAGAACAAAAAACTTTGGATGTTGCAATGTCGTGTAGGTAAAAGAACCGCTATGGCTGCTATGAAAATTGCGGTTGATATGGTCAAAGAAAAACTAATCAAACCCGAAGAAGCAGTAATGAGAATTGACCCTGAACAATTAAATCAGCTACTTAGACCTGTTTTTGATGCGAACGGAAAATCTCAAGCTTTAAAAGAAGGTCGTTTGGTAGCCAAAGGTCTTAATGCAGGACCAGGTGCTGCAACAGGTAAAGTTGTATTCAATGCTGAGGATGCCGAAGAGTGGGCAAAAAATGGTGAGAAAGTCATCTTAGTTCGCATTGAAACCTCACCAGAAGATATAGGTGGAATGAATGCAGCAGAAGGTATTCTTACTGCTCGTGGTGGAATGACTTCGCATGCCGCCTTAGTTGCCCGCCAAATGGGAAAAGTTTGTGTTGCTGGTTGTGGTGCTTTGAATATTGATTATAAAGCAAGAAATATTACAGTCGAAGGAAGAAAAGAAGTAATCAAAGAAGGAGATTGGATTTCTATTGATGGGACAACAGGCGAAGTAATTGCAGGACAAATCAAGACAAATCCGAGCGAAGTTATTCGAGTTCTCATCGAAAAATCAATTAAACCGGAAAACGCTCCTGAATACTTGATTTATGCCCAGATAATGAGATGGGCAGATACATTCCGTAAAATTAACGTAAGAACCAATGCAGACCAACCAGACCAAGCCGCTAACGCTGTTGCTTTTGGTGCAGAAGGTATTGGATTATGCAGAACAGAACACATGTTCTTTGGTGAAGGGAAAATTGGACCTATGAGGGAAATGATTTTATCTGATACTCCAGAAGCCCGAAAAGCCGCTTTGAAAAAACTATTACCTTTGCAAAGGAAAGATTTCGAAGGAATATTTATCGCAATGGATGGACGTCCTGTTACAATCAGAACAATTGACCCACCATTACATGAGTTCTTACCACATGATAAAAAAGGACAAGAAGAATTAGCTAAGCAGATGGGTATTTCTCCAAAGCAAGTTCACGACAGAGTTGAATTTCTTCATGAGTTCAATCCAATGTTAGGATTCAGAGGTTGTCGTTTGGGACTTATGTATCCTGAGATTACCGAAATGCAAGCAAGAGCAATTTTTGAAGCTACAGTAAATGTTATCAAAAAAGGTAAAAAAGCATTCCCTGAAATCATG
>RCNQ01000038.1 GCA_003731675.1 Bacteroidetes/Chlorobi group bacterium ChocPot_Mid | reverse complement strand
ATAATACACTGCTTGATGAGAAGATTACAATTACGAGTGATATGGTGGTTTTAGCTACTGGTTTGGTACCTGCATCGGGACCAGACAGAGTTAAGGTTGCCGCAAAGGAAGAGGAAGGTGCAGAAGCAGAAAAAGTTGAAGACACAAGAGACCCTGTTTTGAATTTGAAATATATTCAGGGACCGGAATTACCAACATTACATTATGGATTTCCTGATTCACATTATATTTGCTTCCCTTATGAAACAAGGAGGACAGGTATTTATGCGGCAGGAGCAGTAAGGGCACCAATGGATACCGCTACTGCAAAAAATGATGCTTACGGTGCGGCATTAAAGGCGATACAGTGTATTGAAAATATAAGGAAAGGCACAGCTGTTCATCCAAGAAGCGGTGACAAGACATATCCTGATTTCTTTTTCCAAAGGTGTACTCAGTGCAAGCGATGTACAGAGGAATGTCCGTTCGGTGCATTGCAGGAAGATGTCAAGGGTACACCACAACCGAATCCGAACAGGTGCAGGAGGTGCGGAATATGTATGGGTGCTTGTCCTGAGAGAATAATCAGCTTCAAGAATTATTCAGTGCAGATAGTATCGGCAATGATTAAGTCAATTTATATTCCGACAGAAGAAGAAGACGGCGAAGCAACTCCAAGGATAATTGCGTTTATGTGTGAAAATGATGCTTACCCATCACTTGACATCGTAGCAAGGAAGGGTTACAAAATATCACCATATATACGAGTAATACCTGTAAGGTGTCTGGGGTCAGTCTCAACGAGCTGGATAGCAGATTCACTTTCACAAGGATTTGATGGAGCAATTTTGTTTGGATGTAAATACGGTGATGATTATCAATGTCATTTCATCAAAGGCAGTGAGCTCGCAAACAAGAGGATGGAGAATGTGCAGGAGAAACTGAAGCAACTTGTACTTGAGCCTGAGAGAGTAGAATTGCATATGCTTTCGCTTGATGAGTATGACAAGTTGCCTGAAATTCTGAATAAGTTTGCCAAAACGATTGAGGATATCGGACCTAATCCATATAAAGAAATGTAATTTGATGCAGAATGTAGGACAGATAATTGAAAACGAATAATAATTATAGAAAGTAAAAAAGGAGTTAAATAATGGCTACTAAAGCAGAACTTGAAGCAAAAGAAGCCCAGTGCAAATCAGTGGAAGATTATTGCAAGCTTGCAATGGAGGCATTGACAGAACCAAAAGATGAAGGATATGCCAAGGAGTTAGTCAGTAATGCCGAAGGGGATTGTTCTATGCCAAAGGATTACATCTGTGTTGCAGAGGTTTATGCGAAATTGGGGAATAAAGAATCTGCAGAAGAGATGTATGAAGAAGCTGAAGATGCTTGTTTTGAACCGATGGAAACAGCAATGCTTGGACATAGTATAGCAGTATATTTGGGTGATAAGGAGAAGGCAAAGGAATTGCTTGAAAGTGCGGCAAATTCAGCTAAGAAGATTAATGAGATACTGGCTATTTCAAATTATGTCCAATCTGATTTGGGTGATGCAGAATTATCCAAAAAGCTTTTAAGTAAAGTAGAAGGTCAGCTGAAAAGTCTGAAGGATTATGTTGATTTGGCGAAGACAATTATCAAAGAAACAGGTGATAAAGAAACAGCAAAATCATTTTTTCAAAAAGCATCAGATAAGCTTGACGGTATAGCAGATGCAGTAGAATATGCAAATGCAGTAATTGAATTGTTTGCAGACAAAGAGATGGCTAAATCTGCTCTTGAAGGTGTTGAAGATGATGCCCAGTTTACAAAGGATTATGTAGCTCTTGCCAAGGGATATATGAGTTTGGGAGATAGTGACAGAGCAAAGGAACTTTTAGAAAGCGGCAAAGAATTTGCAATGACAGGTGAGGAGAATATTGAGCTGGCAGACGCATACTGGACATTGTTCAAAGATAAGGAAGCAGCAGCTAACGGATATGGTAAAGGGTTGAATGATATCAACGACAAGGAGAAATTACTTTCATTTGCCAAAACTATTGCTTTAGAAATGGACAACACAGAGCTTGCAAAGAAATTTTACCAAAGAGCAGAAAGCAAGATGTCAGGAGCAAAGGATTTGACAACTCTCGCTCAAGCAGTTGTAGATGTGCTGAAAGATAAGGATTATGCCAAGGGAATATATGAAAGGGCAGTTCAAAGTATGGACGTGCCACAGGAGCTGATGATGCTTGCAGGTGACATAATTAAGAATCTGGGAGATAAGGTATCCGCAAAGAATGTTTACGAAAAAGCGTTGGAAAAAATCGGGAAGTTTCCTGCTTATCTTGAGCTTTTTGATGCTGTGGTTGGGAATATTCAGGACAAGGAATTTGGAAAACTTATATTGCAAAAAGCAGAAGCAATGGCAGGTACAACACCTGAGCTTTTACAACTTGCGACAGAAGCGTATGATGTTTTGCAGGATACAGAGTATTCATCAGAATTGCTTGTGAAAGCTGAGGAGGTTGTAACGAATCTGAACGAAATGAAGGATGTTAATAAAACGATTAAGGAAAGATTTGCAGGTGACGGAGATTGGATTAAACGTGTTGATGAAAAGCTTGACAAGAGGGAAAAGAATCAGGATAAATACGACGCATATCAAAAGCGTGAGGAAGCGGCAAAGACATTCAAGGATTTGAGGTTGATTGTTGATGATATGATGGCTGAACTTGATGACAGATATTATGCACAGAAGCTTTTGAAAGCAGGATTGGAGAAGCTTAATTCACAACAGTTCAATGTGGATAATTACCGTAAGCTGATACAGTCAATAGCAAAGTATCTCAACGATAACAATTGGATAAAGACAATTCTCGACGACTTAATTGCAAATCGGACAAAATTCTTTTTCGATTTCGCAGGTACTTGCCGAATAGCAATTGAAGAAACTCCTGACAAAGAATTAGGTAAACAGCTTGTTGAAGATTACTGTAAGAAATATGAAAATAAAATTGATAGCAATCCAAACAAAACTGCTTACGATTATACAAACCTTGCCAAAGCGGTCAATCAACTGCTGAAAGATGGAAATTGGTCTGTGCATTTGCTCGAAAAAGCCGCTCAAACAGGAGGCGATTATCTTACATTTTCTTATATGTCATATCTTGCAAGGTTATTCAACGATGAAAAAACATCAAATATGTATCTCGAAAAAGCTGTGCAGGAACTTGATTCTGCTGTTCAATACCAAAAACTAACCGAAAGATTAAAGTCATTGAAATTCAAAACTGAGGAAATCAAGAAACTTTACGCTAATGGGAGCAAGTTGAGTTCACCGAAAGAGAAACTAATTTGGGCAGAAGGAATTGTGGATTTGCTGAATGACAGAAATTGGGCGGAAAAAGTATATAAAGAGCTCGGCTCTGGTTTCAAGTCAGATGAAGAAAAGGAAATTTTTGAAACAAGCAGGAAGATACGCTTGGAAGGGAAGTTCTGCTGAGAAATATTTTTGTAAGAATAACTTAATATCAACCGCTGATTTATATTGGCGGTTGATTTTTTTTTGATATACAATATTTTAGTTGATTTTGATTGTGAATTCTTTTGTTTTGTCCCTGCAGTCAATGTATTCGAAGCCGTTGGAACCAAAGCAAACACGTGCAGTTATTGTGAAAGTATAAGTTCCTGCCTGAGTGGGGATACCAGTAAATTCTCCGCTTGTATCCAAAGTGATACCTGGTGGTAAATCTCCGTTTTTAACTTCAATTTTGCGGTAAGGAGCAGAACAGCTTGTTTCGAGTTCTATCCGGAAGTAGTATTCAGTGCCAACAGTACCGTCGGGTAGTGATTCAGTTGAAATTGAATTGAATTTGCAGTCTTCTGCACAGGAGAGTATAATGAACAGCAATGAAAAAATCATCGCATTTTTAAATAATGTCATATTTTTCTTGCTCTTGAACATAATTAATGCTTATATTGAAAATATTTCTAAGTCAAGTTAGTAATAATTTTTCTAATAATAAAATTGACGGGATTATTATGAAAACAGTTTATATTATTTTAGTTTCTGCCATAATTTTTTTGGCTTGCACCAAAGTTGATGATAGTAATAAGGGGAAAAGCAACGGTGATGAATCGCTTAAAAAACCCGCTCATAAAACTTATGTAGTCTTGCTTGGTACAGGAACACCCAATGCTGAACCTGAAAGGTCAGGTCCTGCAGTAGCTGTTGTAGTCAATAATAGTGTCTATCTTGTGGATTGCGGACCGGGAATAGTCCGAAGAGCCGCCGCCGCTTTCAAAAAAGGAATAAAGGCACTTGAACCAAAAAAGCTGGATAAATTATTTATTACTCATCTGCATAGTGACCACACCACAGGTTACCCTGATTTGATATTAACACCCTGGGTTTTGGGAAGGGAAAAGCCTTTGAAGGTCTTTGGTCCTAAAGGTACGGCAAGAATGACGAGCCACTTGTTAGAAGCTTATTCTGAAGATATTAATAACAGGTTGAGTGGCTTGGAGCCCTCGAATAAAACAGGTTATAAGGTAAATGTTACTGAGTATAAGGAAGGTTTGGTTTATCAGGATTCAAATGTTAATGTATATGCTTACAGGGTTGAGCATGCAGGTTGGCAGGAAGCTTATGCTTTTCAGTTTGTAACTAAGGACAGGGTAATTACAATATCGGGTGATTGTCGTCCCTGCGAGGGAATAATAGCGGCAAGCATGGGGTGCGATTTGCTGGTTCATGAGGCATATTCTTATATTGGCTATCTTACCAGAAAAGCCGAATGGCAAAAATATCATAAAAATGCTCATACTTCGACAGATGAACTTGCCGAGCTTGCTTCAACCGTAAAACCCAAAATGCTTGTGATGTATCATATTCTTTCATGGGGAGCTAAACCTGAAGTTATGGTCAATGAAGTCAGGCAAAATTACAAAGGCAAAGTTGTTTGTGGTGAGGATTTGGGAGTATATTAGATTTTTTTTACTCGAACAAAAAGTTTCGGGCAAAGAAAGCAAAGGAATCATTTTTTTGCATGGCTGATTTAATTGAATAGTCTTTAAGCAGTTCAAGCATAAAGTCAATTCTTGATTTGAACTTTTTGTGATATAGTAAATTGAATTCTTCTTTGACCAAATCATTAGTGTTTTTCATAGGTTTAATTCCAAATTCCCTGCTCTGTTCGTCGCTGATACCGGCAAAATACCAGCTTTCAATTTCTCGTATAACTATATAAATTAGTTCGGGATTTAAGTTGTTAAATCTTGTTTCGAGGTATTTTTTCTTTTGTTTCACGGATTTAAAGAAGTCAATATCGGCAAGCAGAATATAGTCGAATCTTAAAGTGTTGATGCTTAAAATGAAGAGTTCGACTTTTTCCTTTTTCATTTGTGCGTACTGGATTATTTCGATATCTGAGTATTTTTCACGCAGAATTGGAATTACAATGGTTTTAAAAAACAGTTCATCGTCATTACCTTCAACAAAAATATAGAGTTTGTTAATCACAGAATTTCCTGTTAATTTTTATAATTTTGTTTGCATAACTTTGCTAAGCATGGAGTTCCAGGTTTCTTTGTTGTGACCCCATTCTTTTCCCCAGAAGTCAGCATTGTGAGGAATGGATTTATAATTTAAAATGTCACTGATATGGCTCAGATGTGAGGGATTTTCGTTTTCGCCAGTACCGGTCATCAAATAAACATGATGTTTGCTTCTTAAGAATGAAAGCCAGTATTCGTCAGATAAATTCGGAAGATAATGTACAGGGGAATTAAAATAACAATTGTCATTGAAAAAGTTACCAGAGAGATACTGTATGTTATAAAAGCTACTCATAGAGATAACACCATAAAATATATCAGGTCTGCGGAAGTAACAGTTAGCGGCATGGTAACCACCGAGAGCCGCACCACAGTTGATTATTGGTATCGGACCACCGCATGTATGAAAAATTTGCTGAAGAAGTTCCTTGACAAGAAACTCATTGAATTCATATTGTCTATTTGATTTTTGTTCATCAGGTATATTCGGATTCAACCAGCTTTCGTTATTAACTGTTTCGATGGAGAAGACAGTCAATTTACCTTTATTGATGAAAGGTTTAAGAGTCTCAATGAAACCAAGTTTTTCATTTTCCAGGTAGTCGTCGGATGTAGCAGGGAACATAAGCAGAGCAAATCCATAGTGTCCGTAAACTGCAAGATTGAGTTCTTTTTGCAGAATTTCGCTGTTGATTTTAATGTCTAATCTTTCCATTACTTTGTGTTTTAATGTTAACCAATTTATAAATTTAACTATATTTCATTTAAAATCAAAGATTAAATTCGGGAGCACCGGGTAAACGGGCATCAAGAAAAATCAAAATAGCTCCCTGGTGGATTTCAATCTGAATCATTTCTGAGAGAGCAATATTTCTTGCACCTTCGCGAAATCCAAGCTGTAATTTTTCGTTAGATAGATTCCACTTTAATCCATAAGTTGTTAAAATTGCAGATGGTTGAGGAATCAAACCAATCATTTCTCCATGTTTTGTATTGATACAAAAGCTTTTATCTTTGGCAAAAGCATAGCGGTTTGCTTCGTACAAACACAGGTTGGTTTTTTGATAGTATTTCATAAAAACACTCCAGTTGTTGAGACTATGCTCAAATTCACCGCCGTGAAATCCGCAGATTAAAATGTTCTTTTTCCCAATACTAATAGCATATTTAAGTGTTTTTTCAAAATCGTTGAAATCCTGGTCGGGCTGGTATATGAGTTTTGAATCAGGGATTTTATCAATCATATTTTTTGATTTTAATGTATCCAAATCACCGATAACTTTATCGAAATCAACAGACATTTGCATTAATTGCAATGCCGCACCATCGGCGGCAAAGATAGGGATACCTGTGAAAAGTGAGAAAAAATCTTTTTCCGGCAAGTTCCCATCGAGGCAAGTGATTGCGTCGTATGTGTTTTTAAAATCAATTTTTTGCATCAGTTTTTTTATTTTCTTGCTAAGCTTGATAAAATAAATTATTTTGTCTTATAGATGTTTTACAAATTAAAAAATTTTATGTTGACTTCATATAAAGATTTGGTTAAGGAGTGCAAGGGACTATTCGCAGATGAAAAAGATTTTTTTGCAAATGCATCGAATTTTTGTTCATTGATTTATCACAACGTTGAATTATTGAATTGGGTGGGCTTTTACCTGCTGAGCAAAGATGAGTTGCTGTTGGGTCCGTTTCAAGGAAAACCTGCTTGTATTAGGATTAAGATGGGAGATGGTGTGTGCGGATTTTCTGCGGAATTGAAGGAGACGGTTGTAGTTGAAGATGTGCACAGATTTAAGGGGCATATTGCCTGTGATTCTGCTTCAAGGTCTGAGATTGTTATTCCGATTATTAAGAATAAGAAGCTTTTTGGTGTTCTGGATATTGATAGCCCGGTAGTTGACAGATTCTCTGAGCAAGACAGACGCAGACTGGAACAACTTTTGAGGATTCTTGTAAATAATTCAGATTTGAGTAAAGTGTGGCAGTATTATAATAGTTGATAATGGAGTCTTGAACTATATTTGCAATAACTGATTGGTAATAATAATATAATAGATTATGAAAAATATTGAGAAAATTTTGAAGTTGAAAAAACCGCTTGTTCTTGCTTCCAAATCACCAAGAAGAAGAAAACTTTTATCGTCTCTGGGATTTGAGTTTGATGTTGTTGAATCGAATTACAAGGAGGTTAAAAGCAGCGGTTACTTTGATTTCAGGGATTATGTAATAAATTCGGCGTTTAATAAGGCAGATGAAGTTGCCAAAAGGATGAAGAAGGATTGTATTGTAATAGGTGCAGATACAATAGTTGTTCTGGATAATGAGATTTTGCACAAACCTGTTGACCGTCAGGATGCTTTCCAGATACTAAAAAAGCTCAGCAACAGGTCACATACTGTTTTTACAGGTGTAGTTCTGATTGACAATGAGACAGAAAAAAGCTTAGGGAATGTACAGGCAACTGAAGTAAGATTCAGGGAATTGCAAGATGAAGAGATATGGGCATATATTGAAAGTGGCTCGCCAATGGATAAGGCAGGAGCTTACGGTATTCAAGATGATTTCGGTGCTGTCTTTGTAAGTCATATAAACGGATGCTATTATAATATTGTTGGTTTGCCGTTGGAGATGTTTTATACGATGTTAAAAAAATTTGTTTAATAATTGAGATTTTTTTGTAAGTTTATTGTTAATATAATAGTATTTACGAATAGCGGTTTAGTATTTCATTCAGTTTAATGTAAAGCGATGAAAATAAAATACAATGTCGGATTAATGAATTTTTTCATACTGCTACTTTTATTTGACTTTTCCTTTGTGATTTGCCGAGAAGGTTTTGAGGAGAATGAAGGTCAGATAGTTGATGAGTTTGGCAGAAGAAGAAATGATGTGCTTTTTGTGAGCAGGATAAAGGATTGCAAAATTTTGCTTACTGAGAAAGGCATTTCTTATCAATTTGACAGAGTGACAAATGATAAACAAGTTAGTACTGATGCAAAAATACTTAATAAAGGCACCGGGAAAATAAGTCCAGAAGATTTGATTAATTCGGAAGATATAATAAATGTTAACAGAGTTGATGTGGAATTTCTGGGGTCAAATAAGAGAGTTCAGGTTATTAAAAGGGGATTGTCGAAGGATTATAATAATTATGTGAGAGCCAATTTGCCTGAACCCGAACAGATAATTACACATTTTTATGATACGGTTATTTACAGGAATATTTATGATGGTATAGATATAGTTTTTTATTCAGCTGTAAATGAAAAGAACACAGTTGTTTTCAAATATGATTTTGTGCTTAATTCAGCAGGTGATATTAATAAAATCAGGATGCGATATAACGGTGCTGATGATATTAGTCTGCAGAATAATGCATTAATGGTTCGCAACGGTGATTTGTTTTTCAGTGAATTTATACCAAAAAGTTATTTATCTGACGGCAAACAATTACAAGTTGATTACAAATTAGGGAAAAATGAAATTGGCTATTCTGTGAGTGAAGAAAGCAAGTCTGACAGCAAAACACTTTCTCTGACAATAGACCCATATTTTATTTATGCGAGTTACTATGGAGGAAGCAGTGAAGATGTCGGGATGGAGATAGCAAGTGATACAGCAGGTAATTATTTTGTAGGAGGTTATACAAGTTCGACGAGTAACATTGCAACAAGTGGTGCATACCAGACAACGATGAAAGGTGAAAAAGATGCTTTTCTTATCAAGTTTTCAGCAAGTGGTGTAAGGCAATGGTGTACGTATTTTGGAGGTAACAGTTTCGATTTTGGACATACACTGGATTGTGACAAAAACGGCAATGTTTATTTAGGTGGATGGACTCAGACAAAAAGCGGCATGGCAACACTTGGCTCATTTCAATATTTTTATGGAGGAGGAGAGTTTGATGCATTTCTCGCAAAGTTTTCATCAGACGGGCATTTGTTCTGGTCAACGTATTTTGGCGGACAGTTCGAGGACTACATTAATGATTTAGTGATTGACGGCAGTGGAGATATTGTTTTTACGGGCAGAACTTCAAGTTCAACCAATATAGCTACAGGAGGAGCTTTTCAAACTGAATTCGGTGGGAATTACGATATGTTTTTGCAAAAATTCACATCTGACGGATACAGACTTTGGGGAACATTTTATGGCGGAGAAGGCTTTGATGTAGGAATGGAAGTTTGCACAGATATATTCAATAATATAATATTTACAGGGTTCACACAGAGCCGCAATTCGATGGCATCACAAGGTGCTTACAAGGATACATTGTCGGGTATATGGGATGCTTTTGTTGGTAAATTTGACCGCTTCGGAAAAAGACTTTGGGGGACTTACTATGGTGGCAATAGTGAGGATAATGGCTGGGGTATCGGAAGTGACGGCAACGGAGATATTTATGTTACTGGTCACACAGCAAGTTATGAAGGAATTTCGAC
>RCNQ01000037.1 GCA_003731675.1 Bacteroidetes/Chlorobi group bacterium ChocPot_Mid | reverse complement strand
TCCTGATATCTTCAGTAATTGAATTATCAGCACAGGATGATAAAGTTGTTGTTCAGACCTTGAAATTTACTGACATAAATAATAGAAGATATGTATGGAAATTTCCAGACGAGAATGAGAAGTTCAGGAAAATTTTAATGTATGTTACTTTAAAATGTGACAGGCAGACTGCTCATGATCTATACGATTGCGGGGAATGGGATTATCTTGCTCATTTGATAGTTTACAAGCATTTGGGTATCATGGATTCCACTTTGTACAAAGTACCCAAATATAACTGGGGCAGTGGTTTTCCCGATACATTGAAATTTATCAAGACACCGACTAAAAACACATATCAGAAATCAGTCAGGAAGGCAACTATCAACAATATTATCTCAGAAAAGCAAAACGAATTGATAAACGGCAATGATGATTTTGTTTTGGAGAATAAACCTACGAAAATACAGATGCTTTTTACAAAAGATTTTTTAAAGAACAAGGAACTTTTAAGCAAGACTTTCAGAAGATTGAAGTTTATTTGCAAATCAAATGGTGGTACCATTAAGAACTTAACTATTGGTGCAAAATTATCAACAAAAACTATTCTGGATAAGTTCGAAACCGGTGAATTTAAGACATTATTTGAAGGAGACTTGGAAATTACAAATTCAGGAGAAGTATTTATTAATTTTTTAGAGGATTTCAAATCTGTTTCTTTTCAAGGTTTTGTTTTACAGATATGCTATGATACAATTGAAGATGCAAATAATATAGTGCTTTCTGCTGGGGATTTTTCCGATTGCATAAAAACAGAGACAAAAGATAATTATTTAGAATTTGACGGAAGATATGACTATGTAAACTGTGGTGTGATTGAGGAGTTGAAAGGAACAAAAAAATTCACAGTTGAGATGTGGCTGAAGCTGGATGCATGGAGGAATCATAGTTTTTTCTTTAAAATTGATGATGCTCTGCAGTTTAAAACAGCTGAGGAATATCAACAGCCAAAGAGATATTATATTCAGTCAGGTGACAGCTCAGGATATGGGATAATGGTCGTTGGAAACGTAGATTATAACTCTAACTGGAATCATTTTGCTATTGTTTATGATGCAACAAAAGGACAATATGATGGTAGGATTAAGTTTTATATGAATGGTTCTGAATTGCAGGGGAACATCAGAGGAAGATTTCCTGATAGCTTTCCTACTGCTGACAAAATTTTAAAACTTGCTTCTGAGAGTAGTAATTTTGATTGTGATATTGATGAATTTCGGATTTGGAATGATGCATTAGAAGGTAGTACGATTGCAAATTGGATGAGTAGCTCTATAAACAAAAACCATCCTAACTTTGATAAGCTTATTGTTAATTATACAATGGACAAGATGGAGAATTTTGTTTTGAAAGATGAATCAGGTAAAAGTCATGATGGCATTTTAATTGGAGCTCCTGCTCAAAGGGAGTATGCCTTGAGCAAGAATGTTAAAAATCAAATGGCACAAACTAAGTCTCCAAATGTATTTTTGATAGAAGGTGAATATGAAAAGCAGACTGATGAGGTTGTAGTCAGTTATGATGTTGTTAACTCGCCAATGACAGTTGTGACATACGAACTTGATAATAAATTTGTTAGGACGAAGGATATACAGTATGTTTGGGAGCCGGGGACATTTTATACATTTGATAAGAACGGCAATAAGATTGATTCAGTGAACTATCCATACACAGATTTTCTTGCACAGGATACTTTGAGTTATTATGGAAATCCTTTTGAGAAAACACAACCTTATGAAATTGGCAGGTATATAACCCCATACGGTAAGGGTTTGGATCTGGGACAAGATGGATTCACATGGATTTATGATGTTACAGATTACAGACCTTTACTGACAGGGGATGTTGATTTTGAAGCAGGAAACCAACAGGAATTGATTGATGTGAAATTCGAGTTTATCAAGGGGACACCACCAAGAGATGTCTTGAGGATTAATCAGATTTGGGGACCTATGGGTTCGTATTCATACAGGAATCTGGATGAGGACATAAGCTTTTCTGCAAAGAGTATAAAATTATTACCTGAAGCAAAGGAATTCAAAGTAAGAGCAAGGTTAACAGGGCATGGACATAATAGCAATGACGGGAACTATCCTCATTGTTGCGAATGGAAGGATAATGTGCATTATTTATTTGCCAATGGTACTCAGATAGCGAATCAACATATTTGGAGATATACACAATGCGGATTAAATCCGATTTTTCCTCAAGGAGGCACATGGCCTGGAGAAAGAGAAGGTTGGTGTCCAGGCGATATGGTTTATGATTATGATTATGAGATAACAAAACTGGTTAATTCAGACTCAGTGGTTATTGATTATGACATTACTCCCGTACCTGCTGATAATCAGGGGATGGGTGGAGGAAATTATGTAGCGAATATGGAACTTTTTGAATATTCGGATTCATATTATAATCTTGATGCTGAAGTCTATAATATAATTTCTCCTAATAATGAACCATATTATTCAAGATATATAACTGAATGTTATCCTCCGTCTATTGTTTTGAGAAATAATGGGAAAATCCAGATTAGTTCTCTGAATATACAATATAAGGTTTCTGGTGGAACAATACAGAATTATACATGGCAAGGAAATTTACTTCCGCATACCCTTGATACTATTATGATACCAATTGACGGATATGAATTTTTAATTGGAGATGACAAACACGAGTTTACCGCAGAAGTTCAACAAGTAAATGGTATTGCTGATGAATATTTGGCAAATAATACTTACACAACAAAATTCAATCTGCCTGATTACTATACTAAGAAGATGTATATATGGTATAAAACAAATAATGAACCGCAATATTATATTTACAATATAAGGAATTATGCTGGTCAGGTAGTATTCAGTAAGACTAATTTAACAGCAAATACACTTTACAAAGATGAAATCACATTGGAGCCAGGATGCTATACTCTTGAATTTTTGTCAATGAGGGAAACTGGTCTTTCATATTGGGCATATCAGGGACAAGGGCAAGGTTATATTAGGATTTATGGTGAAAATGACCAATTGCTTAAGTCTTTTAATCCTGATTTTGGTTATGGTATTTATTATTCTTTTGATTTAGGTAAAACTTTGAAGGTAGAAGATGCCGGATTGGAGAATTTGATTTATTTATATCCAAATCCTGCAGAAGAAGTCTTAAATATCTCAATGGACTATCCTCTGGGTGATGCAAAAATGGAGATATATAATTCCATCGGAGAAAGAGTATTTTCAAAAAATGTTTTTGTTAATGAGAACTTTGCTGTTAAATTAAGTATCAAAAATTATGCTTCGGGGACTTACATTGTAAGGGTATATAATAACAAAATTGATATTAAGAACAAGTTTATAAAAAAGTGAAAAGAGTATGAGAAATTTATTTTATTTAATATTACTGATAACAGTAACATCAACATATTTATATAGTCAATGTGGTTGTGTCGGAGGAGCGGCAGTAGGTGGATTGACACCAATAGGTGGGACAGCAAATGTAGGGTTACTTAGGGAAGATTATTTCAGGGCAAGTTTGTTTTATAGCTATTCTTATGGGGATAAATTTTTTAGAGGTGATGCAAGAGCCGAAAAAGATATTGTCGAACATTATGAAACACAGTTTTCAAGTTTGATGCTTGGCTATGGATTTACAGAAGATATAACATTAGAAACAGAAATCGGATATTTTCCAAGAAAGCTACAAGATTTTGGTTCAAATAATGCTGAGGGTTCAGGGCTTTCTCATCTGTCAGTTATTGGCAAGTATAATTTGTTTAGCAGTATTGTGAAAGAGATAGAGTTTACCATGGGTTTAGGTGCAAGATTACCACTTGAACTCAAACAAGAGAATTTGCCACAGCATGTCAGACCTTCAACCGGGGCTTATGGAATAATATTTCAGGCATTTTTCCATTTAGGCAATAAAAAAGCAGACATGCATTTTTTTGTAATCAATCGTTCGGAATATAATTTTGAGAATAAAAGTGAATATCAATACGGACCAACTGTAAATACGTCACTTTATTACACCAAAGGTATATTGAAAAATCTTACGGGAATTATTGAATTAAGGAATGAGTATAGATTGAAAGATAAAATAAATGGAGAAGAGCATAAGGATTCAGGTGGCTTGTTTTTCCACGTTGCCCCACAGATAAATTACACATTAGGTCAATTTAACGTATCAGCATTATTCGATTATCCTATTTATCAATATTACAACGGATACCAACTTGGTAATAATTACACTATTGGATTGAATTTTACCTGGATGACAAGGTTATAATTAAATAAACACTTTACTCAGGAAAAGATTATTGCTTTTTTTAATTGCATTTGTTAATAAATCAGGTGTAATTGGTACAATTCCGGGTAATTCACAAACAGCACCGGAAGCATAGTTAGCAAGCATGGCGGCATCTTGTGCAGAAGCACCACCAGCAGTTGCTGCAGCTAAAGTAGCAATAGCAGTATCACCTGCACCAGAAACATCAGCAATGTGGCGGGCTATTGTTGGGACATGCCAGATTTCTCCCGATGATTCAAAAAGCATCATTCCTTTCGCACCTAAAGTGAGTAATAAATTTTTTGGCAGAAGCATCTCCATCAAATTTTTTCCTGCATTGATTAAATCTTCACTGGATTTGATTTCTTTGTTTAAAGCAGTAGAAGCTTCTTTTTTGTTAGGTTTGAAGAATGTTGAATTTTTATAAGCGAAGAAATTATCGTATTTTGGGTCAACATAAACCGGGATAGCTTTTTGATTAGCATAAGAGGTAATTTCATCAATCAGGTATTGAGAAATAGTCCCTTTATTATAATCACCAAAGATAACTCCTGAAATATTTGTGTCTGATTTGAATGTTGATAAAATTGAAACTTCTGCATCAGTGTTTATTTTTGTTCTTACTTCTCTGTCAAGGCGAACTATATGCTGGTTGTTACCGATGATTCTTGTTTTGACTGTAGTAGGTCGGTCTTTATCTTTGAAAAGACCCTTTGGATTAATACCTGATTCATTTGCTATATCAATAAATTTTTCACCTGATAAATCATTGCCGATTATTCCGAATAAAATAGGATTTAATCCGAGAGATTTTAGATTATTAGCTACATTAGCGGCACCCCCGAGATGGAAAGATTCGTCTTCGACATCAACCACGGGTACTGGTGCTTCGGGAGATATTCTCGAAACAGAACCCCAAAAAAATCTGTCGAGCATAACATCACCGATAACTGCAATAGTTTTACCCTGAGCAGTTGCTATTATTGATTTTAAAGTTTCTATTGTCATTAATTCAAAATGATATAATTAAAAATACAAAATTAAAAATAAATTACGGAGTAGGTCTATATTTATTGATAAAAAGACCAGATAATTGAGAATTTGAATGAATAAAATTATCTTTTTCTGTTTTTCCAGAGTTTACTCAGCCATTCTTTGAATTGCTTTTCCTTACCAAATTCAGTGGGTTTATAATAAGTTTTTGGTTTCATTCCCTCAGGAAAATAATTGACTTCTATAAAGTGGTTATCAAAATCGTGAGGATATTTGTAATCTGAGCCGTAACCTTCCTGTTTCATTAATTTTGTTGGGGCATTACGTAGGTGCAATGGAACTGAAAGTGGGACACCATTTTGAACATCTTCTTCTGCATTTTTGATAGCCATATAGGAAGCATTGGATTTTGGACAAGAAGCAAGATAAGTAACTCCCTGAGCAAGATTAATCCGACACTCAGGCATACCAATCAGGTTGACTGCCTGAAAGACTGAAACCGCTAAAGTGAGAGCATAAGTGTCTGCATTTCCAACATCTTCAGAAGCAAAAATTACCATTCTCCTTGCTATAAATTTAGGGTCTTCTCCGGCATCAAGCATTTTGGCAAGCCAAAGCATGGCGGCATCAGGGTCTGAGCCACGTAATGATTTGATAAATGCAGAGATAGTATCATAATGAGACTCTCCTTTTTTGTCATATTGAGCTGTCTTTTGTTGCAAAGCTTTTTCGAGGGTTTCACGATTTATTACGTTTTTTCCGTTACGTTTTTTACGTAATTTTAGGGCTAATTCGATTGCATTTAACGCTGTTCGCGCATCACCTCCGGTAATGTTAAGCAGAAAATCAATATCTTCAATTTCAATCGGTATTTTGGATAATACGATGTCATTTTTGATTGCATTTTCAACGACTTGTTTAATCTCGTCATTAGTAAGTGAGTGTAATTTATATACCTGACAACGACTTAATAAAGCTGAATTTACCTCAAATGAAGGGTTCTCAGTAGTTGCTCCGATTAATGTAATTATTCCTTTTTCGACTGCATGTAAAAATGCATCTTGTTGTGCTTTGTTGAATCTATGAATTTCATCAATAAAAAGCAGAGTTTTTTTACCTTGTTTTTTCAGGTATTGAGCTTTATTGATGACTTCTCTTACGTCCTTAACACCTGATTCAACGGCAGACAAGCGTGTAAAATCATAATTCGATTTTTCAGCTATCAGATATGCCAAAGTGGTTTTTCCTGTTCCGGGTGGTCCCCAAAAAATTATTGACGGAAACTCACCTGTTTCAAAGAAATATCTCAAAGGAGCATCTACGCCAATTAAATGTTCTTGTCCTACAACTTCGTCAATATTTTTAGGTCTCATGCGGTCAGCAAGAGGTGGTAAGGATGAGTCCTTTTCTTCTTCAGGATTATGGAATAATTCGTTCATTTTCAAAAAAAGAAAATTATTGAAAACTAAAATTAGTGAAAATTATTTACTAAATAAAAAACCCTGCAATTTTTTTAGCAGGGTTTATAAAAAATTATATTATTTATCGTCAATTCATCAGAAAATCAATTTTCTTTTTCAGATAAATTATTTTACTTTTTCTTTGTTTTGTGCATCAACAACGGCAATTGCTGCCATATTGATTATTTCATTCACATCATCACCCATTTGTAAAACGTGAACTGATTTATTGAAACCTTGTAGGATTGGTCCAATAGCATGTGCGCCACCAATTCTGTTCAATAATTTGTAAGCGGCATTTCCAGCAGTAAGATTCGGGAAAATCAAAACATTAGCTCCACCTTTTAAAGAGCTAAAGCTATAAGTATTCTCAATAATCTCTGGAACAACAGCAGTGTCTGCCTGCATTTCACCATCAACCATTAAGTCTGGTTGTTTTTCGTGAATGAGTTTAAGTGCTTCTTGTAGTTTGCTACTTTCCTCACCTTTTGTTGAACCGAAATTGCTATGAGAGACTAAGGCAACACGAGGAGTAATTTCGAAATTCTTAACAAATTCTGCAGTTTCGAGTGTTATATCAACCAAATCTTTTGCTGTTGGATTGATATTGACTGTTGTATCAGCAAAGAAATAAGTCCCTTTTTTAACTGATATAATATATAATCCTGAGACTTTCTCATATCTTTTATCCTTTCCGATAATTTCTATTGCTGGTTTCAGGGTATCAGGATAATGGGAATTAAGTCCTGAAATCATAGCATCAGCATCTTTTTGATGAACCATCATTGCACCGAAGTAATTAGAGCGTGTGTACATTCTTTTTTCTGCTTCTTTTAAAGTAATGCCTTTTCTGAGTCTTAATTTGTGGTATTCCTGAATATAAATTCCGATTTTACTATAATTTTTTGGATTGATAATTTCCACGCCATCGATGTCATATCCATTTTCTGAAGCTATTTGTCGGATTAAATCTTCGTTACCAATTAAAATTGGTTGAGCGATTTTTTCATCAATGCAAAGCTGAGCCGCTTTAATAATTTTTGGTTCTGTACCTTCGCAAAATACAACTCTTTTAGGTTTGGAGCGAGCTTTTTGATAGATTTTTGTCATTATTCTATCTGTCCTTCCCATACGGACATTCAAACTGTGGATATATTCATCAAAGTTATTGATAGGAGTTCTTGCAACACCTGTATCCATGGCGGCTTTAGCAACAGCAGGAGCAACCCATGTCAGGACTCTTGGGTCAAAAGGTTTAGGGATAATGTAATCCCTACCGAAACTCATTTCATCAACACCATAAGCTTTTTTAACTCTGTCAGGTACTGGTTCTTTTGCGAGTTTTGCCAATGCGTAAGCTGCTGCTTTTTTCATTTCCTCATTTATTGCTTTTGCATGAACATCTAAAGCACCTCTGAAAATAAATGGGAAACCAAGGACATTGTTAACTTGGTTAGGATAGTCTGAACGACCCGTAGCCATAATAACTTCCGGACGAGCTTCTTTTGCATCTTCGTATGTGATTTCAGGGTCTGGATTAGCCATAGCAAAAATAATTGGATTATCTGCCATCGAACGAACCATTTCCTTAGAAACACAATTTGCAGTCGAAAGTCCAAAAAAGACATCAGCACCTATTAATGCTTCTTCCAAGGTCCGTTTATCAGTCTCAATTGCAAATTCCTCTTTAAACTCATTCATTCCTTTGGTTCTGCCTTTATAAATTACGCCTTTAGAATCGCAAAGAATTACGTTCTCTTTTTTAACACCGAGACTAATATGAAACTTTGAACAAGCTATTCCAGATGCACCTGCCCCATTGTAGACAACCTTCAAGTCTTCCAGCTTTTTACCGACTAGTTCAGCAGCGTTAAGTAATGCTGCACCACTGATAATTGCTGTTCCATGTTGGTCATCATGAAAAACCGGTATATTAAGTTTTTTAATTAATGCTTGTTCTATGTAAAAGCATTCAGGACCTTTAATGTCTTCTAAATTTATTCCACCAAAAGTTGGTTCTAAAATTTCGCATGTTCTTATTATCTCATCAACATTCTTTGAATTCAGTTCAATGTCAAAAACATCAATGTCAGCAAATGTTTTAAATAAAACTCCTTTACCTTCCATTACTGGCTTACCTGCCATCGGTCCTATGTCCCCCAATCCCAAGACTGCTGTTCCATTTGAAATAACTGCAACCAAATTTCCTTTTGCAGTGTATTCAAAAACTTTTGATTCATCTTCGTGTATTTCCAAACAAGGAATGGCTACTCCTGGTGTATATGCCAAGGATAAGTCTCTCTGTGTTACGCATGGTTTAGTTGTGATTACTTCGATTTTGCCTTTTCGACCTATACTGTGATATTCGAGGGCGTCTTCTTTTCTAATTTTCATTATTCATCTCCAGAAATATATTTAAATCATTAGTTACTTGATTATTTTTAAGTTGCAATTCCTTAAAATGCGAAAAGCTCCATTTGGAGCTTTCGATTGCAGATGACAACCTATAAGCTATTTAACTTCTTTGTGAATAGTATGTCTTCTTAAGAAAGGATTATATTTCTTAAGTTCTAATCTATCTGGTGTGTTTTGCTTGTTCTTTTTTGTTGTGTATCTGGAAGCTGGTTTTCCTTCCTTTTTTGCTTCAGTACATTCCAAAGTTACTGTAATTCTTTGTTCTTTCTTTGCCATTTTTATAATCTCCAATAAAATCAAATTATTAAGATTACAAAATTAGTGAAATAGGTTTATATCTCAAAATTTTAATGTAAATTTCTTTTTTCCTTATTTAATGATTATTAACTTTACTTTTTCTAATTATTTGTAATGTATTTCGTCATTAAAAAACTAATTAAGCTAAATAGAAAAATTGAAAGATAAAAATAAAATATTAATATTGCCTGATTTCATTGCAAATCAGATTGCCGCAGGAGAAGTTGTACAGCGTCCGGAATCTGTGGTTAAGGAATTGGTAGAAAACGCTTTGGATGCAGGAGCTACAGAAGTTGCTGTTGTGGTTAAAATGTCAGGTAAACAATTAATTCACGTAGTTGATAATGGTTGCGGTATTGATAAAGATGATTTGGAACTAAGCATTAAAAGACATGCAACAAGCAAATTGATAACGGCAGAAGACCTTGAGGAAATAAGGACTTATGGATTCAGGGGAGAGGCATTGGCTTCAATTGCTTCTATTGCCTTACTGGAAATCAGAAGTAAACTTAAAGATGCAGAGCATGGATGGAAATTGGTTGCTGAACCAATGAAAAAGGAAATAATATCACCGATAAGTATGGATAGTGGTACACAGGTTTTTGTTAAAAATCTCTTTTATAATGTTCCGGCAAGACGAAAATTTTTGAAGTCCGATTTGACTGAGTTCAGATATATTTCTGATACAATGATTAAATTTGCCATCATTCGACCTGATATCAGATTTACATTTTATGATAATGAGAATCTGATATTTGATGTATTAGCTTCTGACCCTGTAAAAAGAATTGAAAATATTTTAGGCAAGAATATTTCTTCATCTCTTATTCCAGTTGATTACTCAACAGATACATTGAAGATAAGTGGTTTTGTAGGTGAACCATTAATCGCCAAACAATCGAAATCAGGACAGTATTTGTTTTTGAATCGAAGAAGTATAATAAGTAAATCATTGAGTTATGCAATTTTTTCAGCTTTTGAGCATTTGCTGGAAAAGAAGAGTCATCCTTTTTATGTTTTGAATATTATTTTAGACCCAAAACAGGTAGATGTCAATGTCCATCCACAGAAACATGAAGTTAAGTTTGAAGATGAGAAGTACATTTACAATGCTTTGACAAAAGCAGTCGGACAAGCTTTGCAAAGTTCGAATCTGGTTCCTGAAATTGCTTTGAATTATCAGGAAATACAGTCACCATTTACAAAGATGAACGATGAAGATAAATTTGTAGTAGTCAATAAAATGACTGGTGAGGTGATTTCTACAGAAAGAAATTATCAGGAGCAGAGAGGGCAATCTACCACTTCACCAAATTTTCAGAGAAGCAGGGACTATTCTTCCAATTCATCTGAAAATAAGAATTTTGAAATATCAGCTTTTGATTTTTTATTTAATAAAAAGAAGTCCGAAAATCAGCAGGAAGAAGCATTAACAAAAGGCGAATTTGAAAAACCAGTGCAAATGTATTGGCAAGTGCATCGCAAGTATATATGCACACAGACAGATAAGGGTTTCATTGTAGTTGACCAGCATGCGGCTCACGAGAGAATTTTGTATGAAAAAGCTCTTAAAGCTATGAATAAGGAGTATTCCTATTCGCAGGATTTAATGTTCCCTATTGAAGTTGAACTGGATTCATCAAAGCGATTACTTGTGAAGGAATTGGAAAAGGATTTAGTGAATCTGGGATTTGTTTTTGATGAAAAGGTAAATGGAAAAATCAGCATTAAAGCTGTACCTTTGGATGTGGTCAGTGGTTCTGAATCAGAATCGTTTAAAGAAATAGTTGAGCAATACGAAGAAGAAAGTAGGTTAAGAGATAGTACTACAAGAGATAATCTTGCGGCATCTTTTAGTTGCAAAGCCGCAATAAAAACAGGTAAATATTTGACTGGTGAGGAGATGAAAAAGCTGATTGATGAATTGTTTAATTGTTCTATGCCTTACGTCTGCCCACACGGAAGACCGGTTATTATTGAGTTTACTATACCTGAATTAGACAGAAGATTTGGAAGAATGCTTTAATGAATTTGAATTTCAAATGAAAAAGGACAAAAAAGGAATTAATATTACAAGAGTTTTACTGAAATTATCATGTTTAATTCAAGGTCTTAAAGCATAAAGATTAAGTTTAACAATATTATTTGTTAATTTAGTGATTTATATGAATATTATTTTGGAAATTATATACAATAATAATTAAATGAGAAACGGAAAAGATAGTAAATACAAATATTTGATGAATATCAACAGTTCTGCTGAGTTGAAAAAGCTCAGTACGAAAGAACTACCGATTGTTTGTGATGAGCTGAGAGATTTTATTATTGAAACGATATCAAAAACGGGTGGACATTTTGGTGCAGGATTGGGTGTTGTTGAGCTTACAGTGGCATTGCATTACATTTATGATACGCCACAAGACAGGATTGTATTTGATGTTGGTCATCAGGGATATCCGCATAAAGTTCTGACTGGCAGGAGGGACTTACTTCATACTATAAGACAGAAGGGTGGATTGTCAGGATTTTTAAAACCGAGCGAGAGTGAATATGATGCCTTTGGTGCAGGTCATGCAAGTACAAGTATTTCAGCCGCATTAGGAATGGCAGCTGCAAGAGATATTATGGGGAAAAAGAACAGGATTGTTGCTGTGATTGGAGATGGGGCTCTGACTGGTGGTATGGCGTATGAGGCAATGAACAATTGTGGAGTTCAAAAGCGTGATATTACTGTAATTTTGAATGATAATAATATGTCAATCAATCAAAATGTATCAGCAATCTCGAATTATTTCAATGAGCTTTTTGCATCACCTGTTGTAGAAAAATTCCGAACCAATATTTGGGAATTGACGGGTAAAATGGACGAATTGGGAGACCGCATAAGAAAGGTTGCATCAAGAGTTGAAGGAGGAGTGAAAGCAGTAATAACTCCAGGTAGTCTATTTGAGGCATTTGGTTTTAAGTATTTTGGTCCTATTAATGGGAATAATGTTTTAAAATTAGTAAGGATTTTAAGATTGATAAGGGATATTCACGGACCTGTACTGTTGCATATCGTAACGCAAAAGGGTAAGGGATATAAGCCTGCTGAGGAGGATTCTTCAAATTTACATGCTATTGGTAAAATTGATGTTAATACTGGAAAGTCAATAATTGTTGACTCAGGGAGTTCTTCAGCACCTCAATATTACAAAGTATTAGGGCAATCACTTGTTGAACTGTGCGATAATAATCCAAAAATTGTTGGGATAACAGCGGCTATGGGTGAAGGTACAGGATTAGATTTACTTGAAAAAAAATACCCGAACAGATATTTTGATGTTGGAATTGCTGAACAACATGCTGTAACATTCGCAGCGGGACTTGCAAAAGAAGGTGTTATACCAGTTGTAGCTATCTATTCAACTTTTCTTCAAAGAGCATTTGACCAGATAATCCATGATTGTGCTTTGCAAAATCTTCATGTTGTTTTTGCTTTGGACAGGGCAGGTATTGTTGG
>RCNQ01000305.1 GCA_003731675.1 Bacteroidetes/Chlorobi group bacterium ChocPot_Mid | reverse complement strand
CTAATTTTTTAGCAACTTCCATGTGCTTGGCATAAATTCTTGCATACTGTACATCGTCATAGAATAAGCCATAATTTACACCATCGTAACCTGTTATTTCGCTTGACATAGTCCATGAAATCCCTGCGGCTTCGAGTATAACTGCGAAAGCACCTGGATTATCGGGCCAAGCAATGATTTCTCCAGCATTATGAATCACTAAAACATCTGCACCAGCTTTATCCCAAGGTGTTTTGATATCCATTCCTGTTCGCTCTGAGATGTCTTCATCAATAAATTCAATATTATCCTTGACAGCAAGGTCATTCATACCTGTGCTTGAGCCAACCTGCAAATGTTGTACTGTCCCTTTTTCATGTAAGGAACGAGTATAGAATCCTAATTCCTGGCTGAAAAGTTTTCTCAGCTCACGTGATATAAGTCCGTTGTCAACACTGATTGGACATGCTTGGGCACAACGTCTGCAAAGAGTGCAACGATAAGAAAGTTCATAAAGCCGTGAGATTAAATTCCAATTTACCTCAATATCTCCGTGTTGAAATTTTCTCATCAGACTATTACCAGGTTTTCCGTATTTGAAGTATAATTTTCTTAACACTTCAGCTCTGAAAGTTGGTCTGTAAATTTCCTGATATCCGCTTCCTTCGTAAATCGGACATTCATCAGAGCATGACTGACATTGGGCACAATGTTCCATTGATAAAACCAATGGTTGCAGGAAAGTCCAATTGTCTTCTTTCGAGAAAAGCTTTTTAATTCCTCTTATAAAAGCTTCCACGTATTTCTCTTCTTCTTCCTTTGATTTAGGAACGGGTAAACCACCAATAAGAACTCCATCGAGATTAACGACATTCTCTTTTTTTTCAGCTTCTTTTAGTCTTTTGAAACCCGGTAAATCCTCCAGTTTATCATAAGGAGGAGGTAGCGGTGAAAAATCCTGAGGGTCGAGTTCAATAAGAGGTTCATTACCTTTACTCAAATCTTTTACTTTTATATCTTTTCTGACTGTCATATTACATTTTCTCCGGAATATTTGTAACAACTTCACCCCATGTCTTTGTGCCATCAGAACCCACATGAGCCGCTGACCAGCTTACGGGATATGCCAATTGCTTACCTAATTTTTCTGACAATGTTGTACCTGATTTATTTTCTTCATCTTCCCAACGTACCAAATGATACAAGAAATACTTCATATACATGTGACTCATATGAGTAAATGGCATATAGAGAATAAAAATTGCAGTGATAATTAAATGCCAGATACCAATCGTTGGAATGCTTGGTAATGCAGAAAATGAAATCATTGAAGCATAAAAAGCTGTCATTGTTCCTACAAAGTCGTTCCCGCTGATTAGCCATAATAAAACTGTTAAATAAATAGCTCCAATTAATAGAATATTAAAATAATGTGAAACTGAACTAAATTTTCTTAAGTTATAATCAACAATTCTTGAAAATAGTAATCTTATTGCTCCGAAGACACCAAGAATTGATGCTACTAATGCAATGTAATAAATTAAATAATACAATATCAGAGCTAATCCTGATGATTCTGGCATTACCGGAACACCTGATAAAACAAATACTCCTCCAATGAATAAAAGCACCATATTGGTTATCATCATATAAAGAGCAAAATGGAATGGATATGTGCCAACCCATAAACTTCGGTTAAATTCCCAGACAGCTTTTAGAAATAAAATCTCGAACCCCATTTCCTTGATTTCATTTATATTGTCTTTTTTATGTTCTTTTTTCCACCATTCGTTTTCTTCTAACTTAGAACCACCGTAATGTGCTTTTCCTCTTTCGTGAGGGACAGGGTATAGTTCCCATCTGAGGTGAACAGGCATTTTAGCAACTTTGATTATTCTTGATAGTGATGCAACAAAAAATATCAAAATCGCTCCATAGCATAGTATTTGTATAATTATCATCAGCATTTTCTCCACAAATATTAATTTTAAATTCAATTAATTTCAAAAAGAGTTCATTTAAAATCAAAAATATTTGTTATAAATGAACTCTTTTTTTCAATTCTCAATGCACTATTATTTATACAAAATAATAGCGAAACAAAATATTAGACGCAACCTGTCGGTTTTGCTAATCCCGCAACTTTACATGCACCTTTGGCTGGTCCCGAAGGGAATAATTCATAAACTTTCTTTAAAGGAAATCCTGTTTCCTTGCAAAGTTTACGAATCATCGGTGCGATGCCGTATTGTTGGAAATAATCACGCAAGTAGTTGATTAATTTCCAATGTTCTTCTGTCAATTCGGCAACATCTTCTGTTGATGCCAAAGCTAATGCAACTTCTTCGTTCCATTCTTCGGGATTTTCCATAAATCCATCTTCATCAACTTGAATTTTTACGTTTTTCCACTCAAATAAAGGCATTTTTTACTCCTGATATTAATTATTAAAAATTTATTTAAAGAAATTTCATATTATTTATTTTTTTTATTGATAAACGACCTTACCATCTTCTGTTCGTGGTGCATATTTGCCAGTCATTGGGTCTTTCATTTCAATATAACCACAAGGACAAGCTTCAGCACATTTGTTACATCCTTTGCACAAATCAAGTTTGTAAGTATATCGCTGGAATTTTTCCAATGGTTTATGTATTACCTGGTCCTGACACATACTCCAACAAGTTCCACAATCGAAACAGCTACCACAGCTAAAACATCTTGTTGCTTCTTCATTAACCTGTTCTTCAGTTAATGTGCTTGTTATCTCTTTATCAAGATACTTCACCCTTTCTTCTGGTGATAAATGAGTTGCTTGTGCTCTTAATTTTTCAACATAATAAGACATTACAATTCTATTTTGCTTAACTACTTCCTGTTCTGGCTCAGGTTCAGGTTCAATACCTCTGAACTTACAATGAATTGTTTCTGCCGCTTTTCTTCCCTGATAAATGGCAATGGTAACTAATCCTAAATTCAAAACATCACCACCTGAAAAAGTTTTATCAAGACATCCCTGGAATTTCTCATCAACTTTAACCCAATCTTTTCCCTCATGCAAATTGTCTAAGCCATCAAAATTCGGTTCCTGACTAATCGCCGGAATTAATAATGAGCAATCAATTGTAATTGTTTTTCCCTCTACTGGCACAGGTCTTCTGCGACCTGAAGCATCTGGCTCACCAAGTTCAGTAACCTGACATACCATCTGAGCTACCTTGTCTCCGTTCATTATCAATTCTTTGGGTGCAACCAAAAAGTGAAATTTTATTCCCTCTTCTTCAGCACCAACAATTTCTTCCTCTATTGCAGGCATTTCTGCTCTCGTCCTTCTGTAAACAATAGTAACATCAGCACCAAGCCTTTTAGCTATTCTCGCGGCATCAATCGCAGTATCACCACCACCAACCACAAGAACTTTGTCTCCTACTTCAACTTTCTGACCAGAATTTATCTTATTCAAAAACTCAACACCAGACATTACGTTCGGTGCATCTTCATGCTCAAGACCTAACTTCTTACCAGCATGGGCACCAATACCTACAAATATAGCATCATAATCTTCCTGCAACTTTTCATACGGAATATCTTTTCCAATTATAGTATTGTATTTTATATTAATTCCTAATTTCAATATCCTTTCAATCTCCTTATCCAAAATCTCCTGAGGTAAACGATAATCAGGAATTCCGTATCTCAGCATACCACCTGCTTTACTGAATGCTTCATATATCGTTATATTCTCATATCCTCTACGAGCAAGTTGATATGCACATGACAAACCTGCCGGTCCAGAACCGATTATTGCTATCTTTTCAGAAAATCGTTCTTCCGTCAGTTTTGGAATCGGAAAATCATGTTCCATTGCATAATCACCAACGAAACGCTCAATATTATTTATTGAAACAGAACCATCTTTATACTGCCTATTACATTCTCCTTCACAAGGATGCGGACAAACTCTTCCACATACTGCTGGCAATGGATTCCTTTCAATCAACAACTCATAAGCTAATTTATATGATTCAGGATAAGTCCTACCTCTCGCTTCAGTTTGTGCAATTGTTGTAATAATTTCCCTTATTTTTGTTTCATTAGGGCATCCCACTCTGCAAGGTGGCTTCTTTTCAACTTGTTCAGGTCGCAAGGCAGAAGTTTCGACTCCTGAGCCACCTGATGATGACCTTCCTCCAAATCTTCCTACTTTTGTTTTTTTAACTGCTACTGGCATTTATATCTCCTTCCTGTTTCATCAAATACTAAAGTTCTATCTTTAATATTCAATTTACTCCAAGCATTATTTAACATCACTTAATTTCAAAATTATTTTTCATTTCAATTATATTTTTCCATAAGGATAAATTCCTTTTTTAACTTTTTCTATTTCTTCAAGCAGTTGGTTGTGTTTCTGTTCATCAACCAACAAATATTTCAATAGATAATTAGCCAAAGGCGAAGTAGTTTCATTCATCGCTTTTTCAGCCATCTCTATTGTTTTCCTTTCCAGTTTATCGTGTTCCTCAACCAATTCCCAAAATAAATTCAACTCTTTTGTATCGAGTGATATTGGTCCTTTTTCAAAATTATCAATTATCATCTGTTGAATTCTTTTGTGCATAGCTGAATCCTGCCTTATTATTTCCATAATAATTTTAATTAAAGGATTTTCTGCTTTTTTAATAATTTTCGAAGTATTCCTGACAGCATCATCTTCGATTTGTTGCCATTGCTTCAGTACTTCTATCAAATTCCTTATTGCATCTTTTTGTGTCGGCATAATTCAACCCTGTATTTATTTGCCTGATTCAACATCGCTTCAGCCCATTGCCTGAATCCCAGTGCGTGAATATGCAAATATGTTCCAAAAACATTTTTATAAATAATCCCATCTCTTTTGTCAATCGCTCCCACTCCTCTTTGCACCTTTAAACATGTCTTAACGTATGGAGCTGATTCATCAATGAATGAGTAGTGAAATTCATGACTTCTCATAACAGTCCCATTACTAAAAAAAGGATTGTCATTATCTACTATTGCTTCGCTGTAACCATGACCCATTGGCTTTTTACTCATCATGAACTTAATTGGTAATATTCCTGATAATTGATGATTTTTACCATCAATATTAATAGATTCACCAAGATAAATCAGACCTCCACATTCTGCATACACAGGTAAACCTGATTCGACTGCTGATTTCAAAGACATCATAAGTTCTTTGTTTGATGTTAAAAGTTCAATATTGCTTTCAGGAAATCCACCACCAATGTACAAAGCATCAATTTCAGGCAGAATTTTATCATTATATGATGAAATTTTTATCAGCTCAACCCCTAAGTCTGCTAATGATTCAAGATTTTCGGGATAGTAAAAAGAAAATATCCTGTCGCAAAAGTATCCTATCCTTATTTTATTTTTTCTCTGTGATATTGTCAAAGAACTATTTTTTTCATCAGATTCATTTTTATAATCTTGTATTAATGATGAATCTTTAGCAATATTAAGTAATTTTTCTGTATCTACATAATCATTAATAGCTTTGGCTGAAATTTTAATTGCATTTTCAGCTAATTCGTATTCGTCAGGTGTAATCAACCCCAAATGCCTTGAAGGCATAACTTCCGAATTCAATTTCGGAATAGCACCAATCACTGGTATTCCAGTAATATCTTCGATAGTTTCACGAATAATGCTTTCGTGTCTTTTTCCTGCCAGCTGATTGATAATGACACCTGCAATATTTAAATCTTTATCCATTAGCTTGCATCCCAAAACCAAAGCCGCTGATGTTCTCGTTATTTTTTTTACCGTTAGTACCAACACAACAGGACAACCAAGCAATTTCGCAAGTTCTGCAGTGCTATGAGACCCTTTAGAATCATATCCGTCAAACAGACCTCTGTTACCTTCAATAATACTAATATCGCAAGCTGTTCCGTTTTTTATAAAAGATTTAATAATCTCATTTTTGGGAATCAGATAAGTATCAAGGTTTCTCACTTCCTTTTTACTAGCCAATTTAAGCCAAGCAGAATCTATATAATCGGGACCTTTTTTAAAACCGCTGACTTCAAGACCTTTATCCATAAAATACCTTAATAGTCCGCAAGAAACAAAAGTTTTCCCGGAATCACCGCCTAAGCCGGCTATCATAATCCTTGGAAGTTTAATAAAACCCATATCAATTATTAAAGAACTAAGCTAAAACCATTTTTGCTGAAATTAACAAAATAACTTATTAAATTC